>NZ_ATNI01000034.1:0-16878 GCF_000511705.1 Thermus sp. NMX2.A1 | reverse complement strand
GATTGATCCATCGCTTCGTTCATTGTCCACCTCCGAAATCGGTTGCCGAACAAACACACCTGCACCCAACCCTTTTCTTCCCCACACCGTTACCCAGCGGTGAAGTCAGCCAGGTAAGACCAGCCTAGAAAGGCCTGGATGACTGGAGGATGACAGGTTCGGGCGGTTCAGGGCAGGTACATGCCGAAGCCAAGGCCGACCCCCTCGAGGCTCCTGCGGTCTGCAGGGCTTAGGGTTTCCGGGGAAATCCGCTCCAAGAGCGCCTGCGCCACCGGTTCCCCAAGCCGCAAGGCCGCCACCGCCACCTGGACCAGAGCCCGCGGAGCTCCCTCTAGGTCCTCGGCCACGGCTAGGGCTTCCATCAAGGCCTGCCGGGCAGCCTCCTTATCGTCCAAAGCCAGGAGAGCCTGGCAGGTATACGCCAGGCCCAAGCAGGCATAGGCCCGCCCCAGGTGCGCACCCGGACGTTCAGCGAGAAGCTCCAGCGCCAACCGCGGCTCGTGAGCCTCCAGACAAGCCCGGGCCATCACCAACGCCAGGTACTCGCTCACGTCGAAGGGCCCCAGAGCCCGAGTAGCCTGAGCCAGTTCCCAGTGGGCCAGGGGCTCACCCCGCTCCACGTCGGCCCCCACCAGAAAGGCCGCCACCAGGACCCGCCAGTAGGGATCCTGCCCCTGAGCCAGGTGGAAACCCTCCTCCAAAAGGGCGTAAGCCTCCCTAAAACGGCCCCTATGGGCGTAGAGCGCCCCCAGATAGGCCAGGATGCGGATGCGGTGGCGGGCATCGGGATGGTCCAAGGCCAGTTCTGGCTCCAGGAGGTGTATGGCCTCACCAACCTTACCCAATCCCCACAGGACCGCAGCGTAGGCGGTTCGGGTCAGGTGCAAAAGCTCCTCGTCCTCTATCTTGTGCGCCAGAAGGTAGGCCTTTCGGGCGTAGCCTGCCGCACGAAGGGGATCGCCAATGGCGAGGTAGGCCCTAGCCCGCAGGGCCTCTACCCGCACCCTGAGGGGTAAGGAACCGTCCAGTAGATCCGCCAACAAGGCATCCGCCTCACCATAACGCCGCTCCTCACGGCAGATGTCGGCAAGAAGGAGCTGGGCTTCAACCCGTGTAGCTCCCTCCAGATCGCTTCGCCGATCTTGGCTGTGACTAAGAGCCTTCTCCAGCATGGCCCTGGCTTCGGCATAGAGGGCCCGTGCCTGATAATCCCGTCCAGCAGCCAGCCAAAAACGAGCAGCCACCTCTTCCCTGCCTCCCTCCAACCAGTGCTGGGCGATGCGGGCAGGATGGGCCCCGGCCTCCTCGAGGGCCCGGGCCACCTGGCGGTGCAAGTGGGCTTGCAGGGGAACAGGGATGCGTTCCTTAACCGCCTCCAGGAGGAGGTCGTGGGCGAAGCGCCCTTGCCGCAAAATCTGGGCGGCCTCGAGCTCAGCCCACGGCCGGGCCAGCTCCAGGGGAGCGCACTCAAGAACACCGGCAGCCAACTCCAGGCTCAGGTCTTCCCCTAAGATGGCTGCCACCTGTGCCAGGCGCAGGGCTGCCGGGGAAAGGAGCCCCAAGCAGCGCGCCACCTGCTCCCTGGCCCGCTGGGAGGTTGGAAGATGACCGGGCGCCTCTGGCCCCTCCCCCAGCTCCCAAAGCACACGCAGGGTTTCCAGAAGGAAAAAGGGAATGCCCCCGGTATAGCGGAAAAGGGCAGGTGCAAGCTCCGTAGGCGATAGGTTTGGAAGCTCCAAGGAGGCCAAAAGCGCTTCCACATCACCGGGCTGAAGGGGATCGAGGAGGATCCGCACCGCCAACCCCGCCTGCACCAACCCATCCACAGTAGCCTGCGCTTCAGCTGAAAGCTCCCCCTGGCGGTAGGCGCCGAGGTAGTGGCGAGGGCCGGAAGCATCAAGGGCAAGCTTCGAAAGCATGTAGGCCCACGCCTCGGCACTTGCCGCATCCAGGTACTGCAAATCGTCCATCACCAAAACCCCCGCTTGCCTCCGGAGCTCCCCCACCGCCTCGGCCATGGCGGCAAAGAGACGGATGCGGTCGGCAGGATCCCTCCAGGGAAGTGGGTCCAGAGGAAAGAGGTCGGGAAGGATACGGCTTAACTCCCGCCGCACCCAAGAAGGCAAGCGCAGCCCGGGAGACTCCCCAAAAGCTTCCCGCAAAGCGCGGGCATAAAAGGCGAAGGGCGTGCCCTTATCCCCCGGTAGGGCTGACATCCAGACGTAGGAACCCTTTCGGCTAGCAAAGTCCCGCAGAAGCCGCGTCTTGCCTATACCTGGTTCACCGGCAATAAACACCAGCTTCCCCGCTTCCCAGGCTTCCTCTATCTGGACCAAGGCCTGCTCGCGGCCCACCAGCACCGGGGGTTGCCAAAGGACAAGAGGGATCTCCCGCCTTAGCCGCCCACCTGCCCCAGGCAGAACGGCTCCCCGCTCGATGACCTGAACCAGGGCCTGGGTTTCGGGTAGGGGATCCACTCCCAGCTCCCGCTTAAGCCGCTCCCGGCCGTGATGGTAGGCGGACATGGCCGCTCCCCGGTCGCCCCGGAGGTAGTAAAGGCGCATCACCCGGCGAAGGTGCTCCTCCGAGAAGGGGTCCGCCTCCGCAAGGCGCAGGGCCAGGGCTAAAGCCTTGCGCAGCTCACCCTCCTCCTCCAGGCGCCTCGCCTCGGATTCCAAAGCCTCCCGCCATAGGCCAGATAGGTGCTCCCGCTCGGCCTGAAGCCAGTCGGCAAAGTCGGGACAGTCGTCGTAATCGTAGCCCCCTATTAACTCGCCCTCGAGGTCCACCGCCTCGGCGTATTTCCCCTGTAGGGTGGACAAGATAAGCCGGGTAACATCGGCTTCCAAGTCCTCCGCAAGCTGGAGGGTTCCTTCACCCCTTACGGCCTCATACCCGCCCACCGCCCTGCGGAGCCTCCGCAGGGACTGGACCAGGTTGTTGCGGGCAGCCCGCTCATGGGTTTCCGGCCAAAGCAGGCCCGCGAGCTTGGAACGGGGCGTGGGGCCCTCGAGGGCCAAGTACGCCAGCACCCCCGCCACCTTGCGCTCCAAAGGTATCCAAGACTCCCCTAGCCCCAGGGTAGCCCTTCCCAACAAGCGGAGGTGGGACTTGGCCATCTTCCCCCTTGATTCCCCCCAGTATAGACCCGCCCCCCCGTGCGTGTAACGCCCGTGTAACATTCGCACCCTAACCTGGTAGCAGATGGTCGTGCACAGCCTTGGGGTTTACCTGCCAGAAAGCCGCGTTACCGCCGAGGAGATTGCAGCCTGGACCCATCTGCCTGCCGAGGTGGTGCGGGAAAAGCTGGGCATCCTGGAAAAACCCGTACCGGGACCCAAGGACCACCCCGCCGACATGGCGCTATGGGCTGCCCAGGCCGCCTTGGGCGCAGCGAACCTTCCCGGGGAAGCGGTGGACTGGGTGATTTCCATCGTGGAGGAATTTAAGGATTACCCCGTCTGGACCACAGCTCCTTACCTGGCCCTGGGCCTTGGGGCCTCGAGGGCCAAGGGGCTAGACCTCAACCAGAAGTGCGCCTCCCTTATGGGGGCCTTGGAGGTGGCCCGGGGGCTTTTCGCCACCCACAAGGAGGTGCAGGTGGTCCTGGTGGCGGGGGGCTACCGCAACGGGGACCTGGTGGACTACCTGGACCCCAACACCCGCTTCCTTTATGACCTGGCCGCAGGGGGTGCTTCCCTGGTCCTCACCCGAAAGGGCCCGGGGTTAAGGCTTCTGGGCCTCGCCCACCGCATGGACCCAACCCTGGCCCTGGCGGTCAAGGTGCCCGTGGGCGGCACCCGCAACCCCTTAACCCCGGGCAACCTCTCGGCGTTCCGCCTCCGCGTGGAGGACCCCGAAGCCATGAAACAGCGGTTGGACGCCACCTCTATTCCCACCTTCCTGGAAGTAATACGGGAAGCCCTAGAAGAAGCAGGGTACACCGAGGCCGATCTGGATTACCTGGCTCTGCTCCACATGAAGCGCTCAGCCCACCGGGCGGTGCTGGAGGGCCTGGGGCTAAGGGAGGAGCAGTCCATCTACCTGGAGCGCTTTGGCCACCTGGGCCAGCTGGACCCCATCCTCTCCCTGAACCTGGCCTGGGAGAAGGGGCTTTTGCGGGAGGGAAGCCTGGTGGCCCTGGCCGCGGCGGGCGTGGGCTATTTCTACGGGGCAGCGGTACTCCGCCTGGAAGGAGGGCTTCATGCTTGAGCCCAACTGGCTGGGATGCCTTGCCGCCTACCATCCAAGGCGCCAGGCGGTCTGGTTCCGTGGGGCATGGCTGACCTACGCCGAGCTTTACCAAAGGGCGCAAAGGGCCGCCGGAACCCTCCGGGACCTGGGGGTGGGTAAAGGGGACCGGGTGGGTCTTCTCGCCTGGAACCACCCGGCGTACCTGGACCTCCTCTTCGCCGGTCCTCTCCTCGGGCACATCCTCACCCCCTTCAACCACCGCCTCAGCCTTCCCGAGCTCCAGGCCCTTTACACCTATACCGAGCCCCGGGCGCTCTTCTATGGGGAGGGCTTCCAGGAAATCGCCCAGGCCCTGGATCCTAGGGCCCTGCCCCTCGAGGTCCTCCTCGAGGGGGCGGAAATAGAGGAAGCCGCCCGGGTAGGGCTGGAAGACCCCGCCCTCCTCCTCTTCACCGGAGGCACCACCGGCCTGCCCAAAGGAGCCCTGATCCCCTACCGCCAGCTCCTGGTTAACGCCGTCCAGACCGCCTTCTCCTGGGGACTTTCCCGGGAAGATCGGTACATCCTGGCCACCCCCATGTTCCACGCCGCCTTGAACGCCCTGGCCACTCCCCTCCTCTACCTGGGCGGGAGCGTGGTGATCCAGGAGCGTTTCCGGCCCGAGGAGTACCTGGACCTCGCCCTGACCCACCGCCCCACCCTCCTCTTCCTGGTACCCACCATGTTCCAGATGCTCCTGGAAACCCCGGGCTTCGCCGAGGCCGATCTCTCCTTCGTGCGTTTCGCCATCTCCGGCGGGGCCCCTTGTCCGGCCCCGGTCCGGGAAGCCTTTCGCAGGAAGGGCGTCCGCTTCAAGCAGGGGTACGGCCTCACCGAATGCGGGGTGAACTGCTTCACCCTGGAGCTGGAGGAAGCAGAGGCGTATCCCGAAAGCGTGGGCCGGCCCATGCCCCACCTGAAGGCCCGGCTGGTGCGGGAGGATGGGCAGGAGGCCAAGGCAGGGGAAACCGGAGAACTTTGGCTTTCGGGGAGCGTGGTCATGAAAGGGTATTTCCGCCGCCCCGAGGAGAACGCCAAGGTCTTTGCTCACGACGGGGAAAGGCTCTGGCTCAGGACCGGGGACCTGGCCTTTCAGGATGAGGGGGGGCGTTTCTACATCGTGGGGCGCAGGAAGGAGATGTTCATTTCCGGAGGGGAAAACGTCTACCCCGTGGAAGTGGAGCGGGCCTTATACGACCACCCGGCGGTGCGGGAGGCAGCGGTGGTGGGCGTGCCGGATCCCAAGTGGGGCGAAGTGGGGGCGGCCTTCGTGGTCCTTAAGGAACCCCTGGAGGCGGAAGCCCTCCGCGCCTTCCTCCGGCAGCGGCTGGCGGGGTACAAAGTACCCAAGCACATCGTCTTCTTGCCGGAGCTACCCAAGTCCGGGCCCGGGAAGGTGCAGAAGGAGGCCCTGAAAAGGATGTGGGAGGCGGAACATGGCCAAGCTTAGGTACCGCGTGGAGGGAGAGGGGCCAAAGGTGGTGCTCCTCAACGGGCTCTTCCAGCGCCTGGAAAGCTGGGACCCCGTGGTACCCCTCCTTTGGGGCTACACCCTCCTCCGCTACGACATGCGGGGCCAGGGGGAAAGCGAGGCCCCCGAGGGCCTCTACACCCCAAAGGTGCACGCTCAAGATCTCCTCGCCCTCTTGCAGGAACTGGGCTGGGAAGAGGCCTCCTTGGTAGGTCTTTCCAACGGGGGCATCGTGGCCCTGCAGGCCGCCCTCATGGCTCCTACACGCTTCCGGGGCTTGGTCCTGGCCTGCACCACCCCTTACCTGGACCCCGCCCTAAGGGCCAAGGTGGGTAGCTGGCTGCACGCCCTGAAGGCCGGAGGCACCCCCTTGCGCCTAAGGGTGGCCATGCCTTGGATCTATGGGGCGGGCTTCCTCAATGCCCATCCCGAACTCCTCGCGGAGGAAGGCCTCGCTTCCCTCATCGCCCAGGCCCCGGACGAGAGGGCCCAGGAAAGGCTCCTTCAAGGGTTTCTTAGCCTCGAGGACCTCAGGCCCCGCCTTCACAGCCTGGCCCTGCCCGCCCTGGTCCTCTACGGAAAGGAGGACCTGCTCTTCCCCAAGCCCTACGCCCAGGCCCTGGCCGAGGCCCTGGGAGCGGAGCTTCAAGCCCTGCCCACAGGCCACGCGGCCCCCCTGGAGGACCCCTTGGCCTTCGCCCAAGCTGTGAGGAAGTTTCTGGAGGAAATCCATGCTTAGCTGCCTGGAAAGCGGAAAGGGAGTCCCCGTGGTGCTGGTCCATGGAAACTTTGCCTGCAAGGAGTGGTGGCGGGAGGTTTTGCAGAACCCTCCCGAGGGGACCTGGCTTCTGGCCCCCGACCTCCCGGGTTTCGGGGAAAGCCAGGCACCCCGGGATTTCACCCCTTCCATCCCCGCCTACGCCCAGGCCCTAAGGGCCTTCCTCCGGGAAAAGGGTGCGGAAGAAGCCATCCTGGTGGGCCACTCCCTGGGGGGTGCGGTGGTGATGGAAGCGGCGGGCGAGAAGACCCGGGGACTCGTCCTCATCAACCCCGCCCCGCCCTCCGGGTTGCAAACCCCTGAGGCCTACTACCCCATCCTGGAAGGCTACCGGCACAACCGGGAGGCCCTGGCCCAGGCCCTGGCGGCCATGGCGCCCACCCGCAGGCCTCCCTGGTTCCCTGAGCTGGTGGAGAAGGCGCAGGGGATGCACCCCGCCCACTTCCAGGGCAACGCCCGGGCCCTGGCGGCCTGGCGGCTGGAAAGGGCCTATCCCGGGCCGGTCCTGGTGGTCTACGGCACCCTGGACCCCCTCGTCACCCGGGTTATGGCGGAGGAAACCGCAGCCTTCTTCCCCAGGGGGAGGCTTCTTGTCCTCGAGGGGGTGGGCCACTCGGTGAACCTGGAAAGCCCGGAACTCTTGAAAGACATTCTGAAGGACTTTGTAAAGGAGGTGTACGGTGAGGTTCAAGGTAGGGGATAAGGCCAGTTACACCCAGACCATCTCCGAGGCCCACGTGGCCCTCTTCGTGGGGGCGGTGGGGGACACCAACCCCCTGCACGTGGACGAGGCCTATGCCAAAGGAAGCCGCTTCGGCAAACGCATCGCCCAGGGCATCCTGGTGGCGGGCCTCATCTCCACGGTGATCGGCACGAAACTGCCGGGCACCGGGGCCATCTACCTCTCCCAGACCCTGCGCTTCCTTAAACCCACCTACCTGGGGGACACCATCACCGCCACCGCCATCGTCAAGGCGGTGCGGGAGAGGGAGAAGGGCGGCCTGGTCCTCACCCTGGATACCTTCTGCGAAAACCAGCGGGGGGAGAGGGTTATCGAGGGTGAGGCGGTGGTGCTCTACGAGGAACCTACGGGCGCAAGGCCCTAGGGAAAGGAGGTACGGGATGCGAAAGGTGTTGGGATTTCTGGCTCTCGTGACAGGTCTGGCCTTTGCCCAGACCTCCCTGAAGGTGGGGGTCATCCTGCCCCTCTCCGGGGCTTCGGCGGTTTCGGGCAAGGCGGCGCTGAACGGCATCCAGCTGGCCGCCGACGAGGTGAACACCGCCGGCAAGGTCCGGTTGGAGCTGGTGGTGGTGGACGACGGCACCGATGCGGCCAAAGCCGTCCCTGCCTTCACCAAGCTCATGACCGTGGACAAGGTGGACATCGTGATCGGAGGCCTGGCTAGCGGCGTCACCTTTGCCCTTTCCGGCCCCGTGAAGCAGTACGGGCCCCTCTTCTTGGCCATCGGGGCCGCCAGCTCCGTGGTGGAGCAGGCCTTCGAGGGGTACCCCCTCCTCTTCCACTACCACCCCTGGGACTACCACAACGTGGCCGCCGCCCTGCAGTTCTTCCAGTACCTAAACCGGGAGCACGGGGCAAGAAAGGTGGCCATCCTCTACGAGGATGGGCCCTTTGGTTCTGCGGGCATCGGGGTCTACAAACAGCAGCTGGAAAAACTGGGCTACCAGGTCCAGGCGGAACCCTTCAAGGCGGGAAGCGGCCAGTTCACCGCCATCCTCACCCGCTTCCGGGCCTTCGCCCCGGACATCCTCTATTGGATCGGGTACGACGTGGATGCCTTGCCCATCGCCACCCAGGCAAGGCAGGTGGGGCTCAGGCCCAAGCTGATCTACGGCGCCCCGCCCTCCTGGCCCATCGGTTTCGAAAAGAACCCGCTTTCCAATGACATCGCTGGCATGACCGCCTGGTTGCCCACGGTGGCCAACCCCGAGTCCCGTCGCTTCGTGGACGCCTACCGCAAGAAGTACGGGGAGGTCACGGAGGAATACATGGCCCCCATGGGCTACACCATTGTCAAGAGCCTGGCCCTGGCGGCGGAAAAGGCAGGTAGCGCCGACAAGAACCGCATCGCCGAGGCCTTGGCCAGCCTCAAGATGAACACCCCCTTCGGCCCTCTATCCTTTAAGCCCTCGGACACGGGCCGCACCAAGTACCAGGGGTTTGGTCCGGAGATCTGGTTCCAGTTCCAGTACCTGCAGGGAAGCCGCCGGCCCGTGTTCCCCAAGGAAGTGGCCACAAGGCCCTTGCGCTACCCCGGGGAGTACTACCTGAGATAAGGAGTTGGCGGGAAGACCATGGAGCTCCTGCTGCAAACCCTCCTGAACGGCCTCCTCATGAGCGGGATCTACGCCTTGGTGGCCACGGGATTAGCCCTCTCCTTGGGGGTGGTGGGGATCGTTAACTTTGCCCACGGGGAGTTTTTGATGATGGGGGCCTTCCTCTCCTACCTCCTCTTTGCCTTCCGGGGGGTGGACCCCCTCCTCTCCTTGGGCCTCGCCTTCCTGGCTGCCTTTTTGGTGGGAGGCCTGGCCTACCAGGGCCTGATCCGGCCGGTACTAAAGGCCCCGGAACTCAACCAAATGCTCCTCACCTTCGGGCTGGCCATCCTCCTGCAAAACCTAGCCCTCCTCCTTTTCGGTGCCGACACCCGGGTGGTGGCCCCACCCTACCAAGCGACCACCCTCTCCCTGGGCCCCTTCTTCCTGGGAGCCGTACCCTTGGGGGCCTTTTTGCTCTCCCTCGCCATCCTCTTGCTGCTCCAGGTCTTCCTCACCCGAAGCCGGCTAGGCCTGGCCATGCGGGCCGTGGCCCAAAACCGCCTGGCCCCCGGGCTTCTGGGGATTGAGGCGGAAAGGGTCTACCTCCTGGCCTTCGGCCTGGCCGCTGCCTTGGCCGGTATAGCTGGGGTCATGCTCTCGGTGATGCTGTACGCCAGCCCCACCGTGGGCTTCGCCTTTACCCTCAAATCCTTCGCCATCGTGGCCCTGGCCGGGCTTGGCAACCTCAAGGGGGTGGTGCCCGCCAGCTTTGTTCTGGCCCTGGCCGAGGCCTTGGTGAGCACCTATCTACCGGGAGGGGGAGGGCTCGTGGAGGCGGTCTTCTTTTTGGTGCTCTTCCTCGCCCTGGTGGGCCGGGCCTGGAGGGAGGCATGAAGGGTTTCGGCCACCTTAGCCTGATCCTCCTCTTCCTGCTCTTCTTCGTCCTGCTACCCTACCTTCCCTTAGGGATCTGGCGGGCCTTCCTCCTGGACGTGGGTTTTTTCGTCCTCCTCCTTACCGCATTGGCCCTCTCCTGGGACCTGGTGGCCCGCACCGGCCAGCTTTCCTTGGCCCACGGTGCCTTCTTCGGTTTAGGCGCGTATGGAGCTGGGCTCTTGGCCCCCCAGGTGGGCACGCTCCCCGCCCTTTGCCTGGGAGCCCTGGCAGCGGGGGCCGGAGCCCTGGTCCTGGGGTGGGTAACCTTGCGCCTCCACGGCCTGTACTTCGCCATGGCCAGCCTGGCCTTCAGCGAGGTGCTCCGCACCCTGGCCCTGAAACTCCCCTTTACCGGCGGACCCATTGGCCTTCCGGTCCTGCCCCCCTTTGGAGGGAATTGGCCTTTGGCCGCTTATTACCTGGGCTTCAGCGTCCTCCTCCTGGCCACAGCCCTGAGCCTTTGGGCGGAAAGGAGCCCATTCCGCCTCGCCCAGGCGGCTACCCGGCAATCGGAGGCGGTGGCCCGGGTCCTGGGCGTGCAGGTGGTGCGGGTAAAACTCTGGTCCCTGTTCTTGGGAAGTGTGGTGGCCGGGCTCGCTGGCGGCGTCTATGGGATGAAAACCCTCTTCCTCTCCCCTTATGACGCCTTCAGCCTGGCAAGAGCCGTGGAAGCCCTGGTTATCCCCATCTTCGGCGGGCTTTACACCACCTTGGGGCCCCTGCTGGGCGGCGTGGCCTTGGTAAGCCTCGAGCAGGCCCTTAGGCTTTGGATCCAGGAGGGATACCTGGTGGTCTACGGAGCCATCCTCATCCTGGTCATCCTCTTCCTGCCCCGCGGCCTGGTGGGCGTTTTGGGGAGGCACCGTGGGTAAGGTTCTGGAAGTCATAAGGGTGAGCAAACGCTTCCTGGGGCTACAGGCCCTTAAGGAAGTGAGCCTTCACCTGGAAGAAGGGGAAATCCTGGCGGTCATCGGCCCCAACGGAGCCGGAAAAAGCACCCTCTTGAACCTTCTTTCAGGCCTACTAAGGCCCGACTCGGGCCGGATCCTATTCCAAGGGCAGGACATCACCCATCTCCCCCCGGAGGCCCGCACCCACCTGGGTCTCGGACGGGCCTTCCAGATCGTGCAGCCCCTCCCCGAGCTCACCGTGCGGGAGAACCTGCTGGTGGGGGCGCGCTTTGGCAAACCCCAGGTGCGACAGAAAGAGGCGGAGGCCTGGGTGGAGGAGGTGCTGCGCCTCACGGGATTGGAGCGCCGGGCGGAGGCTTTGGCCGGGGAGCTCACCCTTCTAGAGGACAAGCGGCTCGAGCTGGCCCGGGCCCTGGCCACCCGGCCTAGGGTGCTCCTCCTGGATGAGGTCATGGCCGGCTTGCGCCCCAAGGAAGCCGAAGAAGCCGTGGCCCTGGTGCGGCGGATCCGCGACGCCGGGGTCAGCATCCTGTTCATCGAGCATCTCATGCCCGTGGTGCGCGCTTTGGCCGACCGGGTGGTGGTTCTGGACTACGGCGAGGTGATCGCCGAGGGAACCTACCAGAAGGTAGCCCAGGACCAGAGGGTACGGGAGGCCTACCTGGGGAGGGGAGCATGAAGCTCAGGGTAGAAGGCCTAGAAACCGGCTATGGCAAGGCCCAGGTGCTCTTCGGCATGGACCTCGAGGTGCGCGAAGGGGAACTGGTGGCCCTCCTAGGAGCCAATGGGGCGGGCAAGACCACCCTGCTCCGGACCATTTCCGGCCTGATCCGCCCCTGGCGGGGCAGGATCCTTTGGGATGGAAAGGACCTCGGGGGTCTTTCCTCCGCCAAAAGAGCCAGGCTGGGGCTCGGCCACGTGCCCGAGGGCAGGCAGCTCTTTCCCCTGATGACCGTGGAGGAAAACCTCCGCCTGGGAGCGGCCTTCCTGGCCCCTGGCCAGGAAAAGGAGGGTTTTGAACGGGTCTACACCCTCTTTCCCCGGCTTGCGGAGCGAAGGAGGCAGCTTGCCGGCACCCTCTCCGGCGGGGAACAGCAAATGCTGGCCATCGCCCGCGCCCTCATGGGCTTCCCGAAAATCCTCCTGGTGGACGAACCCTCCTTAGGCCTGGCACCCCGGCTGGCCGAGGAGGTGCTCAGAACCCTCAACCGGGTGGCGGAAGAGGGGGTGGGGATTTTGCTGGTGGAACAGAATGTGGCCCTTTCCCTGGAGGTGGCGGCCAGGGCCTATGTGGTGGAACACGGGCGCATCGTGCTCCACGGCCCACCCCGTGCGGTGCTGGAGGACCCCCGGATCCGGGAGGCTTACCTAAGCTTGTAAGGCCACATCAAAGCCGCTGTTCGCTAGTCTCCCACCGCACGATACAGGTACAAGGCCATGCTCACCAGACACAAATCCTCCGCCCGACCCAGGTGAAGGCCAGTCAGTTCTTCGGCGCGATGAAGCCTATAGAGAACAGAGTTGGGATGGAGGCCCAGGCGATGGGCTGTCTTCTTGAGGGAAAACCCCGCCTGCAAATAGACCTCCAGGGTAGCCAAAAGCTCTGGATGGGGCTCGAGGGGAGCCAGGAGCCTCAATAGCCGCTCCCTTCCCTTGGGCGAATCCAAGGCAATGGCCAAGGGCCACAAATAGCGGGTTGGGTAGAGGCCGGGCGGCAACCGCAAGCAACTACCCAGGGCCAAAGCCTCCTCCAGGTCCGCCCCGACCCTTGAGGCATCCGTCCCTTCCTCTACCCAAAGCACCGCCTGGCACTTGCGGGCTAGGCCCCTAAGCTCCTGCTCCACCTCGGCCAGGGGCGCGGCCAGAAAAAGCAGGGCACCAAAGGGGCTTTGCTCGTAGACCAGGGTCTCGGAGGGGAGGCTTAAGTGGCGCGGGGCCAGGGCTATGGCCCCGGCATCGGCAAACCCCACCCCAATGCCCACAACCGATCCACGGGGAAGCCTACCCTCCAGGGCCAAGCGGTATCCCTGAGCCGAGGCCTCGCTTACCCGGTCCAGAAGTTCCACCACCCGGGGGGCCAGCTCCGCCAAGCGGTTTGGCGTCGAGTCCTTTAGAGCCTCGAGGGCATCTTTGGCCCAGAGGCGGTAAGCCCGGAGCAGGGCCGGGAGGGATACGCCTTGGCTCCGCCGGCGCTGGCCCACCGCCAAGGCCAGGTCCTCCACGTTCCCGCCCTCCTCGAGGGCCCGCAAGTACTCAAAGGAAACTACAGCCACATCCCGCTCGAGGATGCGCGTATCCAGCCGGGCGTAATCAGGGATTTCCTGGGCATAGTGCCAGGCCATAGTTTCAGCCCAGGACCAAAGAGTCCGGTGAAGGGCACCCATGCCTTTCCCCTCCTCGGCGTCTCCCTAGTATACAGGGACCTTCCACTTGAGGTCTAACACAAAACCCCCGGGCCCTACCTTGGATGAAGTCACAGTAGACGAGGCTTGGCCCTACCTTTACGCTTAAACACGAAACCTAGAGCCGTTGACCCCAAGGAGGAGGGAATGGTCAAGAACCTAATCGGTGCTGAGTGGCAGGAGGTTTCCCGCCCCACGTTGCCCGTGTACAACCCTGCCACCGGGGAGGTGATCGAGGAGGTTCCCCTTTCGGGGAAGGAGGAGGTGGACCGGGCGGTGGCTGCGGCCCAGAGAGCCTTTGAGGTGTGGAGCCGCACCCCCCTCATGGAGCGGGTCCGCCTCATGTTCCGCTTCAAGGAACTTCTGGAGAAGCACTTTGAGGACCTGGCCCACCTGGTCACCCTCCACCACGGCAAGACCCTGGAGGAGGCCCGCGGGGAGGTGCGCCGGGGCATCGAGGTGGTGGACTTCGCCTGCAGCGCTCCCACCCTCCTTCAGGGCCGCACCCTGCGGGAGGTCACGGGCGGGGTGGACCAGAACCTCTTCCACTACCCCTTGGGGGTGGTAGCCGGGATCCCCCCCTTCAACTTCCCGGTGATGATCCCCTTGTGGATGTTCCCCATCGCCGTGGTGGCGGGGAACACCTTTGTGCTCAAGCCCTCGGAGAGAACCCCCTTGGGGGCGGTGCGCCTGGCGGAGCTCTTCCTGGAGGCGGGCTTCCCCGAGGGGGTCCTCAACCTGGTCCACGGGGCCCAGGAGGCAGCGGAGGCCCTGGTGAGCCACCCGGAGGTGAAGGCGGTGCAGTTCGTGGGCTCCGAGCCCGTGGCCCGGAGGATCTACCAGCTGGCCGCCCAGCACGGCAAGAGGGTCTCGGCGGCCGGGGGAGCCAAGAACCACCTGGTGGTGATGCCCGACGCCAATCTGGACCAGGCCATCCCCGCGATCCTCAACTCCGCCTTCGGCAACGCCGGGGAAAGGTGCCTGGCAGGGAGCGTGGCCGTAGGGGTGGGGGGCGTTGGCCCCGAACTCTTGGAGAGGATTGTGGAGAGCGCCCGCAGGCTCAGGGTGGGTCCGGGATGGGAGGAGGGGGTGCAGGTGGGTCCCCTGATCCGGGAGGAGCACCGGAGACGGGTGGTGGGGTACATCCAAAAGGGCCTGGAGGAGGGGGCCAGGCTGGCCCTGGACGGCCGGGGGATCGAGGGCAAAGGCTTCTTCCTGGGGCCCACGGTGCTGGACCGGGTCTCCCCCCGCATGGTGGTGGGGCGGGAGGAGATCTTCGGCCCCGTGCTCTCCGTCTCCTACGCCCAGGACCTGGAAGAGGCCATCGCCCAGGCCAACGCCGTGCCCTATGGCAACATGGCCACCCTCTTCACCCAAAGCGGCCGGGCGGCCCGGGAGTTCAGGGAAAGGGTCCAGGCGGGGATGGTGGGGATCAACGTGGGCGTGGCCCAGCCCTTTGCCTTCTACCCCTTCTCCGGATGGCGCAATTCCTTCTTCGGCGACCTACACCCCCACGGCCCCGACGCCTTCCTCTTCTACACCCAAAGGAAGGTGGTGGTGGAAAGATGGTGATGCGGGCTGCGGTATTGGAGCGGGTGGGGGAACCCTTGAGGATAGAGGAGGTTCCTATTCCCGAACCCAAAGCCGGGGAGGTACTGGTACGGGTAGCAGCCTGCGGAGTATGCCACACGGATCTCCATGTGATCAAAGGAGAAGTAGCCTTCCCTACCCCTTGCGTACTAGGACACGAGATCTCGGGTACGGTGGCCGCTTTAGGCCCGGGAGTGGAGGGCCTAAAGGTGGGTGAAAAGGTAGTCTCCAGCTTCATCATGCCTTGCGGCCAGTGCCCCTACTGCGTTCGGGGAGAGGAGGATCTCTGCGAGCGCTTCTTCAGCTTTAACCGCCTCAGGGGCGTGCTCTACGACGGCGCCACGCGGCTCTTCCGCAAGGACGGGACGCCCCTATGGATGTACTCCATGGGTGGCCTAGCGGAGTATGCCGTGGTTCCCACCACGGATGTCTTCCCCCTGCCTGAAGGCATTGCCTTGGAGGATGCGGCCATCCTCGGCTGTGCCCTCTTCACCGCCTATGGTGCGGTGAAAACCGCTGGCCTCGAGGGTGGGGAGTCGGTGGCCGTGGTGGCCACCGGCGGGGTGGGTTTAGGGATCGTCCAAATCGCCCGGGCTTTCGGCGCCTACCCTGTGGTGGCCATAGACCTCCGGCCCGAGAAACTCGCTAAGGCAAGGACCCTTGGCGCTACCCATGCCTTCACCCCGGAGGAAGCCCCCCAAGCCATTCTAGACCTGACGGGCGGGCGGGGAGTAGACGTGGCCTTCGAGGCATTAGGGAGACCGGAAACCTTCCGTTTGGCCCTAAACCTCCTCCGGGATGGGGGAAGGATGGTACCCGTAGGCATCGCCCCTCAAGGGATGGAGGCCGGGGTGGAAATCACCCGCTTGGTCCGGCGCAAGCTCAAAATCCTAGGCTCCTACGGGGCCAAGCCCCGTAAGGACATGCCCATCCTCCTCAAGCTGGCGCAAGCCGGCATCGTGGGGGTGGGTGCAGAAGTTACTGATCGCTTCACTTTGGAGGAAGCCGACCTGGCCTACCGACGGCTGGACAAGGGGCAGATCGTGGGCCGGGCGGTGGTGGCGATGGGAGGTTAGGGTATGCTGAGGTACAAGCTTACGCGTAGAGGGGTTTTGAAGTTAGGTTTAGGCTCCGCCTTCTTCACCCTGAACAGCCTGGGGCAAGGGCGGGAGGCCATCCGCATCGGGCTCGTCGATCCTTTTTCTGGTGTGTACGCTGCCCTGGGTCGCAGTGAACTCGAAGGCGCTCGCATGGCGGTAGACGACGTGAACGTGAGGGGTGGAGTCCTGGGCAGGCCCTTAGAGCTTTTGCCCGAAGACTCGGCCGCAAAAACCGACGTGGGGGTACAGAAGCTGAGAAAGCTGGTGGAGCGGGATAAAATCCAGTTCTCCCTGGGGGAGGTATCCAGTGGGGTGTCCTTAGCCCTGAGTCAAACCGCCGCCGAATACAAGATGCTCCACATTGTTACTGGGGGACACGCTGACGCCATTACAGGCCAAAGCTGCCGGTGGAACACCTTCCGCATCCCCACGAGTGGGTCCATGGAAGCCAATGCTATTGGTCGGCTTTTGGCCGAACGCTTTGGGAAAAACTGGTACATCATCACCCCCGACTACGCCTATGGCTGGTCCTTACAGGAGAGCTTTACCAAGGTGGCGGAGCGCCTGGGCGGCAAGGTGCTTGGAGCCGACCGATTGCCCTTGGGCACAGTGGACTACTCCGCCGTTCTCCTCAAAGCAGCTAGGGCTAAACCTGATGTACTTCTCGTGTTCCAAGCAGGTGATGATGCGGTAGCCATTCTCAAACAAATCGTTCAGTTCGGCCTGGACAAACAGATGGCCATCGCCGGAGGACTTCAGGAATGGGAGAATATTGTAGCCCTGCCTAAAGAAGCCCGGATCGGCTGGTGGACCTTCGAGTGGTACTGGATCCAGCCCAATGTCCCTGAGGTTAAAACCTTTGTGGACCGGTACCGTCGGCGCTACCGCAAGGTACCCACTGCACGAAGCTGGTTCGGATACGCTGCTATATGGAGCCTGGCTCTAGCCATAAACAAGGCCAAGAGCCTGGATGCTGTTAAGGTAGCTCAAGCCATGGAGGGTCTGGAGCTACCTCGTAGCGTAGCCCTTCAGCCAGGGCGGGTCTACTATCGAAAAGAGGATCACCAGCTGATGACTGGGGTCTTCGTGGGGTATGTGCGCCAAGGCCAAGACCCCGATGACATATTTGAGGTGGTACGGGTAGTGCCAGGAGAAGAGGCCGCACCACCTCCCCAGG
>NZ_ATNI01000033.1:0-1091 GCF_000511705.1 Thermus sp. NMX2.A1 | reverse complement strand
GCACTTTCGCAGTGGGGCTGGGCTTGCCTTGCAAAGGTCAGGAGGACGGGTGTATATCTCTCTCCTGATGGGCAAGCGAGGCTTCCTTCGCAGGGAGGCAAGCCCCAAGGAGGTCTTGGAACACTGCCTGCGCCTGGCCCGGGAGGTGGCCCCTCCCACCCCCAAAGGCAAGCGGGGCCGCCCCTGGCGCTACAGCCACGCCCTTTACCTGGCCCTCCTTCTCTTCCGCGCCTTCTTCCACCTCACCTACCGCGAGACGGAGGCCTCACTCCAGGACCTGATGGAAGGCCCCTTCCCTTCCCACCAGTCCCTGGCCCGCTACGCCCTCAAGCACCTGGACCCCAAACTCCTTGAGGCCCTCCTGGAGAGGCTTTCCCGGGAACTGGAGGCCCATCTCGCCCCGGAGTCCTCGCCGGAAGGCGAAGCGGCTTCGGACGAGGCGCCGGCACACCTGGCGGCGCTTTCCCCCCCTCTACCTCATGGACACCACGGGGCTGGCCTACCGGAGCAAGGACCGGCTTCTCCGCTTTCGTCGGGGGAAGGAGGTGCGGCGGGTGCGGGGGCACGCGCGGCTTCTGGCCCTGATGCGGTGGGATAGGGAGAGGCGGCTCTTATGGCCCTGGGGTGGAGTGGTGGGGGAGGGCTACGCCCCGGACCCCCGGCTTGGGGGGGAGGTGCTGAGGCGGTTTCCTCCTTCCCGGGGGTGGCTTTTGGCGGACGCGGGGTTTGACGGGAAGGAGGTGTGGGGGGTTTTGGGGGAGGCGGGGGTGCGGCCGGTGATCCGGCTTCGGGGCGGGGGCGAGGCCAGGGAGGAGGCGCGGGTGCGGGCGCGGGAGGGGTGGGACCCCGAGGTGTACCGGTTTCGCGGGGTGGTGGAGGGGGTGTTTGGGGGGATGAAGACGCGGCTGGGTGGGGGGTACCTTTGGGAGCGGAAGCCTTGGACGGCCATGGCGCGGGCGCTTTTGGAGCTCATCGCCTACGGCCTTAGGGTTCTTCTCTCCCTTCTCCCGCCCCCTCCGGGGTACAAGGCAATTTACTAGGCAAGCCCCTTCGCGGTTGACAACATATCGGCTCGGATGATATAGTGAACA
>NZ_ATNI01000032.1:0-46088 GCF_000511705.1 Thermus sp. NMX2.A1 | reverse complement strand
GGCACTAAACCCAGCACAAGGGGGGCGAAAGCCCCCCTAAAATATCCTTATGCCCCTTCTTTACCTGAGGTTCTACCTGGGAAGCCTTGCGGTCCTTTTTAGCTTCCACCTCGGTGGCCACTACTTCTTGGGTTTTCCCTTCCCTACTCCCGGTACCCTCCTCCAAATCGCCTTAGGAACCGCTTTTGGAATGGGGCTCGGCATCTTGTACCACCGGCTTTGGCCCCTCCCTCCCCCGGGGATGGGCCGGGTGGTACGGCTCTTCGTCCTCCTACCCCCCGCCTTCATGTTTGGGATAGGCCTTCTGATCCTCTTACAGGCCCAGGTAGCCCTGCCCTACCTCATCCCCTTGATGGCCTGGCTGACCCCCGCCTATGGATCCCAAGAACCTACACCCCCTAAGCACCCTTCCTGAGGCCGAGCTGGAGGTCCTCCTCCGCAAAGCCTTGGAGGAAACCCATCCCCCCGGGACCACGTTTCTGGAACAAGGCGGGCAGCCAGCCAAGGCCTTGTACCTGCTCCTCGAGGGCCAGGTGGCCCTCCTGGATGGGGAGCAGGAGGTGGAAACCCTCGAGGCAGGAGAGTTTTTCGGCTTCCCTTCCCTTCTCTCCGGAGAACCCCCTGCCTTGAGCGTGGTGGCCAAGACCCCCGTGAAGGTCCTCTCCTTTCCGCAAGAGGCCTTCCAAAGGCTACTGATGTATCCGGAGGTCGCCCGCTTTTTCGGGCAAGGCCTGGTCCAAAGGGTACAGCTCAGGAGGGTGCCGGAGCCCTCTTTGTTCGCACCGGTAGGCAGCCTGGTGCGGAGGCCACCCGCCCTCATCCCCGCCTCGGCCACGGTGGAGGAAGCAGCCAGGCGGATGCGCGAGGAAGGGATCTCTAGCCTTCTCGTGGAGGCAAGCCCCTTGGGTATCCTCACGGACCGGGACCTGAGAAACCGGGTGTTGGCCGAGGGCCGCCCACCCACCACGCCGGTGGCGGAAGTGATGACTGCTCCCCTTTTTACCCTCCCGGTGGAAACCCCCATTTACGAGGCCTTGGCCGCCATGGTGGAACGGGGTATTCACCACCTGCCCCTCACCGAGGGGGAAAAGGTGGTGGGCGTGGTCACCCACACGGACATACTCCTAAACCAGGCACAAAGCCCCTTGCTCCTTCTTAGGCGCATAGAAAGGCTGGAGCTGGAGCGGTATAGCCCTGAAGTAGCCTCCCTAGTGGAAAGCCTTTTCCATAGGGGACTAGGGGGCGTAGAGATCGGACGCGTGGTGGCTTCCCTCAACGACGCCCTTATCCGCCGCCTGGTGAAGGAGGCGGAAGCTGCCCTCGGCCCTCCCCCGGTAGTCTACGCCTTCATGGTCTTCGGCTCGGAGGGAAGGCGGGAACAGGCCCTCCTCACCGATCAGGACAACGCCTTGGCGGTAGCAGAGGAAGGGCATGAGGCCTACTTCCAAACCCTGGCGGAGCACGTGGTGGGAGGGTTGATCCGAGCAGGCATCCCCGAGTGCAAGGGGGGGTACATGGCCACCCGTTGGCGGAAAACCCTGAGGGCTTGGCAGGATACCTTCCGCCATTGGATGGAGGCTCCTGAGCCCCAGGCCCTCCTGGATACCCAGATCTTTTTCGATTTCCGCTCCGCCGCAGGAAGCCTTTCCCTGAGGCCCTTGGAGGAAGCGGTTCTGGAAGGAAGCCAAAAAGGTGTGTTCCGCTACCACCTGGCCCAGGCCAGCCTGGCCTTCCGCCCCCCCTTGGGCCTTTTCGGCAGGGTGCGTACCGAGGAGGGCTTTATAGACCTGAAGCGCCACGCCCTCGCCCCCATCGTGGCCCTGGCCCGGCTTTACGCCCTCATGGCGGGGAGCCTGGCCAAGGGCACGGTGGAAAGGCTCAAGGCAGCGGCGGAAGGAGGCACCCTAAGCCAAGAGGGAGCGGAGCGCTTCGAGGAGGCCTTCCGCTTCTTCTTCGCCCTGCGCCTAAAACACCAGCTTGCCGCCCTGCGCCAGGGGAAGGAGGTGGAGAACCGGGTGCTCTGGTCCGCCTTAACCCCCGGGGAGAGGCGGAGGGCCCTCGAGGGCTTCCGTGCCATCGCCGAACTCCAGGAAAGTACCGCAAGAAGCTTCCAGTTGCGATGAAGGAAAGAGCGCTGGCCCTCTTCTTTTTAGCTTGGGTCCTCTTTACCCCTCCCTTCGATCTCCTCCCCCTAGGGGAAAAGGGGCCTTGGGGGCTTCCCCTTTTATACCTTTACCTCTTCCTGGCCTGGGGCTTGGTGATCCTCCTCGCCTACTTTCTTTACCGCAAGCCATGAGCACCCTCTGGGTTCTCCTCATCCTTTTCCTCTACCTGGCCTCCTTGTTCCTGGTGGCCCTATGGGGAGAGGGCCGGGGTAGAACCCTAGCCCAAAGCGCCCACGCCTACGCCTTTTCCCTGGCCGTCTACGCTACAGCTTGGACCTTTTTCGGCAGCGTGGGCCGAGCGGCTACCGAGGGCATGGGCTTCCTCTCCATCTACCTGGGACCGACCCTGGTCCTCCTCCTCTGGCCCCTTCTGCACAGAAGGCTGCTGCAACTGGCCCGCACCCACCGCCTCACCTCCTGGGCCGACTTCCTTTTCCTGCGCTATGGCCCTGGCCCCTTAGGCTCCTTGGTGGCTGGCTTCCTGGTGGTAGGTCTATTGCCCTACCTGGCCCTTCAGCTCAAGGCCATCGCCCAAGGCTTTCTCTTCTTGAGCGGGGGAAGAGCCCCCCTGGTGGACGTGGCCCTCCCCACCGCCTTGCTCTTGGCCCTTTTTGCCATCCTTTTTGGTACCCGGCACCTGGACCCTTCGGAAAAGCACCCAGGGCTAGTGCTGGCGGTGGCCTTTGAATCCTGGGTCAAGCTCCTCGCCTTCCTCCTCGTGGGGGGGGTGGTGCTTTGGCAACTGGGAAACCCCTTCCCTCAAGCCCAGGAGGACCCCAGATTGCGGCCCCTCCTCCTACCCCATGAAGGGCTTTCCGGCCATCTGGCCTGGGTGAGCCTGGTCCTCCTTTCCGGCTTGGCCTTTCTCTTTCTGCCCCGGCAGTTTCACGTGAGCGTAGTGGAAAACGCCAACCCCCATCACCTGCGCCTGGCCGCCTGGCTCTTTCCCCTCTACCTCCTCCTCATCAACCTGCCGGTGGTCCCCCTGGCCCTTTGGGGAAGGCTCCTCCTGCCCCAGGAGAACCCCGACCTTTACGTGCTGGCCTTGCCCTTGGAGTTCGTAAGTCCGGCGCTCGCCCTTTTGGCCTTCCTGGGGGGGGTTTCCGCCGCCACCGCTATGGTCATCGTGGAAAGCCTGGCCCTTTCCATCCTCATCTCCAACCACCTCCTTTCCCCCTTGCTTCTGCGCCGGAAGGCTTTGGGAAGCCTCTTGGTGGGGCGGCGGATTTCCATTTTGCTGGTGATGCTTCTGGCCTACCTTTACTTCCGGCTGGCGGGAGAGGCCTACGCCCTGGTGGCCATGGGCCTCATTTCCTTTGTGGCCGTGGCCCAGCTGGCCCCGGCGGGCCTCCTTGGGCTCTTCTGGAAGGGAGCCACCCCCCAGGGAGCCCTGGCCGGCCTCCTTGGGGGCATGCTGGTTTGGGCCTATACCCTTTTTTTACCCGCCCTGGCCCGTTCCGGTTGGCTTCCCCCCAGTTTTTTGGAAGGTCCCCACCCCCTTCTCCACCCGGAGGGGCTTCTGGGGATCCAGGGGCTGGACCCGGTCACCCACGGCTTTCTGGCAAGCCTGGGGGTCAACCTGGCCCTGGCGGTGGGGGTATCCCTCTTTACCCGTAAAGGGCGCATCCCGGTGGGGCGGACGGGCGAGCTTACGGAGCTTACCGCCTTGGTGGAACGGGTCTTAGGTCCCGAGGTGGGAAAGGCGTTCCGGGAAGAGGCCCTGGGCCTAACAGGCCCCCAGGCGGTGGCTTTGGCGGAGTCTTGGCTCTCCGCTTCCCTAGGACCCGCCACCGCCAGGCTTCTCCTCCTTTCCGCCACCCGGGAGGCCCCCCGAGGCCCCCTCCCCCTTTGAGGCCCTCCTGGAGGAAGCGGCCCGGGAGTCGCGGGAGGTGCGGGCCTACGCCCGGGCCTTGGAGGAGGCCAAAAGGGAGCTTTCCGAAGCCTACGAGCGCCTAAAAGCCCTGGACCAGGCCAAGGACGAGATCCTGGCCACCGTTTCCCACGAGCTCAAAACCCCCCTCACCGCGGTCCGGGCTTTGGCGGAGATCCTCGAGGCCAATCCCGACCTTTCCGAGGAGGAGCGTGGGCGCTTCGTGTCCCTTCTGGCCAAGGAAACCGCCAGGCTCTCCCGCCTGGTGGAGGAGATCCTGGCCTACACCCGGCTCCAGGCGGGGGTGCCCCTTGCCCGCAGCCCCACGGACCTTCGGGCCCTGGCCGAGGAAGCCCTGGCCCTGGTGGAACCCCTGGCCCGGGAAAGGGGCATTACAATGGAGTCCCATCTGGCGGGGGTCCAAGCCCTCACGGACCGGGACCGGGTCCTCCAGGTGCTTTTGAACCTCCTCCACAACGCCCTGCGCCACGCCCGAAGCCGGGTACACCTGGAGCTTACCCTCACCAACCGCGAGGCCCTCTTCCGGGTCTTTGACGATGGTCCCGGAGTACCCCCCCAGGCTAGGGCCCTGGTATTCGAACCCTTCCAGAGCTTCTCCGGAGGCACGGGCCTGGGCCTTTTCCTGGCGCGGAGGCTGGTGGAAAGCCTGGGGGGGCGGATTTGGTTGGAGGAGGGGGAGGGAGCCACCTTCGCCTTCACCCTTCCCCTGGAGGTGGAGCATGAGGATTCTGGTGGTGGACGATGAGGAAAGCATCCTGGTGCCTTTGGAGTTCCTCCTGAAGAAGGCCGGGCACGAGGTGGTTCTGGCCCGCACGGGGGAGGAGGCCCTCGAGGCCCTATCCCGAGGAGCCTTTGACCTCATGGTGCTGGACCTCATGCTTCCGGGCATGGATGGCTTCGCCGTTTTGGAGCGAGCCAAGGCCCTATCCCAAAGGCCCAAGGTCCTGGTCCTCACCGCCCGGGGGCGGGAGGCGGACCGGGCCAAGGCCCTGGCCCTGGGAGCCGAGGCCTTCATGGCCAAGCCCTTTGGCATCCAGGACCTCCTTTCCCAGGTGGAGGAGCTGGCGGGGGGAAGATGAGGGAAACCTTGCGCTTTTTGGGAGCCCTTCTTCTGGGCCTCCTCCTGGTGGGGGGAACCGTGGGCCTGGGCCTTTTCCTCCTCCTTCAAGGCGAGGAGAGCCTTAAAGAGGATCTTCTTCGCCTGGCTCAGGCAAAGCTACCCATACTGCTTTTCGTGGGCTTCCTCTTCACCCTGGTGCTGGCCGCCCTCCTCTACCCGGTCTTCCTGGGCTATCTGGCCGCCACCCGGGCCCTGGGCCAGGAGGCGGAGATCCTCCTGGCCAACCCCGGCCACCGCCTGCGCCTCCGGGGGCCCTTTGAACTCAGGGCCCTGGCGGACCTCATCAACCGCCTGGCCCAGGAAAAGGAGGCCTTGGAAAAGGAGGTGGCGGCGCGCATCGCCGAGGCCAAATCCCTCCTGGAGGAGGAGAGGAAGAAGCTTGCCGCCCTCATCGGCCACCTTCCCCACGGGGTGGTGCTGGCCAACCCCAAGGGCCAGGTCCTCCTCTACAACCAAGGAGCCCGGGAGCTTCTGGGGGAGGGCCTGGGGGTGGGCAAAAGCCTCTTCGGCCTCCTGGACCGCGGGCTCATGGTCCACGCCCTGGGACTGCCGGAGGAGCGGTTTTTAACCCAGGGGCCCAGAGGGCCGCTTTGGCTCCAGGTGGTGCCCCTGGAGGGGGAGGAAGGGTTTTTGGTCCTCCTGGAGGAGGCCCGGGAAAAGGGCGGGTGGGATGCCGCCCTCCTCCACCGCCTGAAGGACAAGCTGGCGGGGCTCAAGGCCCTGGCGGAAGCCTTGGACCAGGAGGCCAGGGGAACCCCCCTCGAGCCCCTCCTCAAGACCGCCAAGGCCACCGCCGAGGAGCTCGGCCAGCTGGTGGCCTCCTGGGAAGCCCCGGCCCAGGCGGCGGAGGTATTGGCGGAAGACCTTTTAGCCCTCCTGGCCCAGGCCCTGGAGCGGGAAACAGGGGTTTCCCCAGGGTTCTCCCTGGAAGAGGAAGCCAGGAACCTCCTGGTCCAGGCGGACACCTACGCCTTGGCTCGAGGCCTGGCCGCCGCCTTAAGGGACGAGGAGGAAGCCTTCCTGGAGGGAAGGCGGGAGGGGAACCTGCTCCACCTCACCCTCACCCTGCCCAAATCCCCTATGAGCCCAGGGGATGCCCACCCCGACCTTCCCCCCCTGCTTAAGGAGGCGGTCGAGAGGTCCGGCGGGAGCGCCTGGTGGACGGGATCCCGCCTTCACCTCCTCCTCCCCGCCCGGGAAGCCCCCCGGCTTCCCGCCAAGGCAGGCCCTCCCCCCCGGGCCGAGGTCTTCGACCTCTCCCTGCTCCACGCCCCCGAGGAACTGGAGGAGGCTCCCCTGGAAGGCCTCCTGTACACTGCCTTCGACCTGGAAACCACGGGCCTGGATCCGGAAAAGGACGCCATCATCGCCCTAGGGGCGGTCCACATCCTGGGGAAAACCGTGCTCCGCCACGAGGTGTTCGAGGCCCTGGTCAACCCTGGACGCCCCATTCCCAAGGCCTCCACCGAGGTCCACGGCCTCACCTGGGAGATGTTGAAGGAAAAGCCCAAGCTGGAGGAGGTGCTCCCTGGGTTTCGCCTGTTCCTGGAGGACACGGTGCTCCTGGCCCACAACGGGGCCTTTGACATGGCCTTCCTCAGGCGGGTGGGGATCGACCAGCCCCCTTTGGTGGATACCCTGCTCCTTTCCTACCTGCTCTTCCCCGACCTCCAGGACCACCGCCTGGAAACCCTGGCGGAGCGCTTCGGCGTGCCCGTGATCGGCCGGCACACCGCCTTGGGGGATGCCCTCATGACCGCAGAGGTCTTCGCCGGGATGGTCCCCCTCCTCAGGGCCAAGGGCTACCGCACCCTGGGGGAGGTGCTCAGGGCCTGCGCCAGGTTGCCCCTGGCCCGGCTCAAGTACTGACCGCCAAGCCCCCTAGCCCAGGCGGAGGGCCTTGTGGCCTATGTCCTTCCGGTACTGGGCCCCGGGGAAGCCCACCTGGGGAATGAAGCCATAGGCCCGGGAAAGGGCCTCCTCCAGGGTTTTTCCTAGCCCCACCACGTTCAGAACCCGCCCCCCGGCGCTCACCAGGCTGTTCCCCTCCCACCGGGTCCCGGCGTGGAAGACCAGAACCCCTTCCGGCGGCTCCGGGACATGGAGGGGAATCCCCTTCCTCGGGCTTTCCGGGTAACCGGGGGCCGCCAGGACCACGCAGGCGGAGGCTCCCTCCCGCCAGGCCAGCTCCGTTCCCCCAAGCCGCCCCTCCGCCACCCTCAGAGCCAGCTCCACCAGATCGCTTTGCAAAAGGGGCAAAAGGGCCTGGGCCTCGGGGTCGCCGAAACGGGCGTTGAACTCCAACACCTTGGGGCCTTCCCGGGTAAGCATCAGCCCCGCATAGACCACCCCCCGGTAGACCACGCCTTCAGCCCTTAGACCCTGGATCAAGGGCTTTAGGATCTCCTCCTCCACCCGCCTGAAGATGGCGGCGTCCATGGGATAAGGGGCCACCGCCCCCATGCCCCCGGTCATGGGCCCCTGGTCCCCATCCAGCAGGCGCTTGTGGTCCTGGGAGGGCAGGAGGGGCAGGACGGTTTCGCCATCGGTCAGGGCCAGCACCGTGGCCTCATCCCCCTCCAGGTACTCCTCCACCACCACCTCCCCCCCCTCGGGGCCGGAGAGAAGGTTGAGGATGGCCTGCTTGGCGGTGTGCAGGTCGAAGGCCACGGTCACCCCCTTGCCCGCCGCCAGCCCGGAGTCCTTGATGACGATGGGCACCCCCACCTCCTCCAGGTACTCCAGGGCCAGGATAGGATCCTGGAAAACCCTATAGCGGGCCGTGGGGATCCCGTACCGCTCCATAAGCCCCTTGGCAAAGGCCTTGGAACCCTCAATCATGGCCGCCTTCTGGGTGGGGCCAAAGATGAGGAGCCCCCTTTTTTGGAAGGCATCGGCAATCCCCTCCACCAGGGGGGCTTCAGGGCCCACCAGGGTAAGGTCTATCCCCTCGCCCAGGGCCCAGTCCGCCAAGACCTCCACATCCCCATTCCAAGGCACCAGTTCCGCCAAAGGGGCCATCCCGGCATTGCCGGGAGCGGCATAGAGCCTATCCACCAAGGGGCTTTGCGCCGCCTTCCAAAGGAGGGCATGCTCCCGCCCCCCAGAACCCACCACCAGCACCTTCATGGGGAAGATTCTACCCGCCTTAAGACCTCCTCGGCCTTTAGGCGAACCTCCTCGGGGAGTTCCGAAAGCTCCTGGCGCAGGGCGGGATGGCCCCCCTCCACCGCCGCCAGGAGGTGGGCGGTAAGGAAGGCCCCCCGGGCCCACTCCCCCCCTTGGCCCATAAAGGCGGCCGGCACCAGGCCCCCCAGGCCCCAGACGGAAAGCAGGACCGCGGCCCGGAGATAAAGGGGCTTCTCCCTGGGACTGAGCCCCTGGAAGCGGGGCCAAGCCTCCCCAAGAAGGGCCTTCAGGCCCTCCCCCGGGGGGAAGGCCATTCCCGAAAGCACCAGGCGCACCGCCCTGGGGTAAAGGCGGTGCTCCAGGAAAAGCACCCGCCTTTCCAGGGTTTCCGGGGTATCCCCGGGCAGAACGGGCACCCGCCCCTGGAGGACGATGGGCCCGGTGTCCATCCCCTGGTCCACGAAGTGCACCGTGGAGCCCGTTTCCTTTTCCCCCGCCTCCAAGACCCTCCGGTGCACGTGTAGCCCCGGGTAGTCCGGGAGGAGGGAAGGGTGGATGTTCAAAAGGCGCCCGTACCAGGGTTCCACAAAACCCGGGGAGAGGAGGCGCATGAAGCCAGCCAGGAGCACCAGGTCCACACCCCTGGCCCGCAACAGGTCCAGGGCCTCCCTTTCAAACGCCTTCCGCCCCCGCCAGGGGATGGCCACCGCCTCCACCCCCCGCCTCGAGGCCCGCTTCAAAGCGTAGGCCTCCGGGTTGT
This sequence comes from Thermus sp. NMX2.A1, assembly GCF_000511705.1. NCBI lineage: Bacteria > Thermotogati > Deinococcota > Deinococci > Thermales > Thermaceae > Thermus > Thermus sp. NMX2.A1. The sequence goes on along the minus strand of NZ_ATNI01000032.1, from coordinate 37,023 downwards.
CGGAGAGGACCAGCACCACCTCCCCCCGAGGGGTTTTGGGGGAAAAAAGCCTCCAGGAGGGCCTCCAGGTTGGTACCCCGGCCCGAGGCCATAACCGCCATCCGCGCGGGACGGCCCAAGGGAAACGGGCTCAGCATAGGCCTATCCCAAGGCCTCGGGGTGGTGCTTCTGCCAGTAGCGCACCAGACCTTGCAGGTTCATGGTAGGGGGGTCGGCCAGGGCGTAGAGCTGGGCAAGACCCCCCTCCACCCCCGCCTCCTCCAACCCCCTCCGCCAGTAGGCCTCAAAGCGCTCGGTCATCTCCTCCAGGGAAAGCCCCTCCTTAAGCCGGTGCAGGACCCAGCCCGCCCACTCCTCTAAAACCCCTCGCAAGGCCAGGAGGTGGGCCTCCACGTCCCGGTAAGGACCGAAGTGGGTGAGGTAGAGGACCTCGGGCCTGAGGGCCAGGATGCGGTCCAGGGAAGCGTACCAGCTTTCCAGGTGGATGTCCGGGGGTGGGGTGGGCGGCAGGACCGGGCCCTGGCCAATCCTTACCCCGGCGATGTCCCCGGCGAAGAGCAGGCCATCCACCAGGTAAGCATGGTGGTGGGAGGCGTGGCCCAGGGTTTCCAGGGCTTGGACCCTAAGCCCCCCGAGGTCCACCACCTCCCCGTCCTCCAGGACCCGCACCCGCTCCTGGGGGATCCCCTTAAGCTCCCCCCAGAGGGGTTTCAGCATCGCCCCGTAGATGCGCTCGGCGGAGGCCAGAAGCCTCGATGGATCCACCAGGTGCGGGGCCCCTCGGGGATGCACGTACACCGTGGCCCCAAGCTCCGCAAACCGCCAGGCAGCCCCGGCGTGGTCCAGGTGGATGTGGGTCACGAAGACATGGCGGACCTCCTTTGGGTGCACTCCCTCCTGCTTCAAGGCCGCCTCGAGTCGGGCATAGGTACTCTCCGGCCCCGTTTCGATCAGAACCGGCCCCTCCCGGGACTGGAGGAGGAAGCTGGCGATGACCTTCTCCACCCCCTGAAACTGGAGGTCCAAGACCTTCACCATGGGCGCTCCTCCTTAGGGCCGATCCGGGTGTGCAGGGTGCCGATGCCCTCAATGGCCACCTCCAGCCTGTCCCCCGGCTCTAAGGCCCCCACGCCCTCCGGGGTGCCGGTGAGGACCACATCCAAGGGCTCCAGGGTCATGAAGCTGGAGATGTAGGAGAGGATCTCGGCCACGCTGAAGATCATGGCGGAGGTGTGCCCCTCCTGGCGAAGCTGGTCGTTCACGTAGGTGCGCACCCAGGTGTTCTGCGGGTCCAGATCGGTTTCAATCCAGGGGCCTAGGGGCAGAAACTTGTCGGCGCTCTTGGCCCGCACCCACTGGAGGTCCTGTTTCTGGGCATCCCGGGCGGTGATGTCCACGGCAATGGTATAACCCAGGACGTGGTCTAGGGCCTTCTCAGGAGGCACGTTTCGCATGCGGTCCCCGATCACCACGGCCAGCTCCCCTTCGTAATGGAGCTCCTGGGTGAAGAAGGGGTAGGGCACCGCATCCCCCGTGTTCCAGGGATCCCGCGGGTTGCCGGGGTGGGCTAGGGTGTTGGGGGCCTTCAGGAACAGGCCCGGCTCCTTGGGCAGGTCCTGGCCGAAATCGTGCCCCATCTCCCGGATGTGCTCCCGGTAGTTTCTCCCCACGCACACAATCTTGCTGGGCGTGGCCGGGACCAGAAGGCGGACCGCAGCCAGGTCGTAACGCTTCCCCGTGGGGTTGCCCCCAGGGCCATCGGTCTCCAGGACAAGCTCGCCTTCCAGTATTCCCCAACGCCCCCCGTTAAACCGGAGAATCTTCATGCCCTAAAGCTACCATCTTCCCGAGAGGATTTGCAGACCCCTCAGGGCCACCACCAGGGCCACCAGCAAGGCCGCAAGCCGCCCCTCGGCGGGGGCCAGGAGCAAAAGCGCCAGGTAGCCGAAGATGGCCCCGAAGGGTATGGGATAAATACCCTTACGCTGCTTCCTCCAGTAAAGGAGGTGGTAGACCCCCGCCACCCCCAGGCCCAAAAGCGCCGCCCCCAGGGTTTCCCTGGGAAGCCAGGCCAGGAAGTAGCCCAGGGAGGGAGCAATCCCACCCCCGCCCCGGAAGCGGAAGAACAGGGGCCAGTTGTGCCCCGCCACCACCGCCGCCGCGGCCCACACCCGCCACTCTGAAGGGACGAGGAGAAGGGCCAAGGCTCCCTTGCCCAGGTCCCACAGCACCACCCAGAGGGCAGCCCAAGGACCCTTGCGGCGGAAAACCCCCGAGCCCCCCGGAAGATCTTTGGCCCGCACCTCGGGGAAGAAGAGGAGCCCCCCCACCAGGGAACCCAGGAGGTACGCCAGAAGCACGTAAGCCATGCCCCCATTCTTGCAAAAACCTTTTCCTTGCCCTATGCTGGTTATGGAAGTTTCCATGAAGCGCTTCCACCAGGAACAGGGAACCAGACTATGAGCAAGAAGAAACCCACCATCCTCGAGGTGGCCGCCCGGGCCGGGGTGGGCCTGGGCACGGTGAGCCGGGTCCTCAACAACCACCCCGCGGTGCGCCCGGAAACCCGGGCCCGGGTGCTGAAGGCCATGGAGGAACTGGGCTACACCCCGAACCCCCATGCCCGGCGCATCGCGGGAGGAAGAAGCTACACGGTCTCCGTCCTCCTTCCCTTCGTGGCCACGGAGTTTTACCGAAGGCTGGTGGAGGGGATCGAAGGCGTCCTCCTGGAAAAGCGCTACGACCTGGCCCTCTTCCCCATTCTCTCCCAGGCCCGGCTCAGGCGGTATTTGGAAAGCTCCACTCTGGCCTTCCTCACCGACGGCCTCATCCTCGCCTCCTATGACCTCAGCGAGCACTTCGAAGGAAACCGTCTTCCCACCGACTGCCCCGTGGTATTGGTGGACGCCAAGAACCCCCGGTACGACTCCGTTTACCTGGACAACTTCCTGGGGGGTCACCTGGCCGGGGAGTACCTGGCGCGCTTCCCCGGCCCCATCTTCGCCGTGAAGGTGGAGGAGGAACCCGACCGGGCCTTCCACCACACGGTCTTCGCCGAACGCCTGGCTGGATTCCAGGAGGCCTTAAAGGAGGCGGGGCGTCCCTTCCCCGAAGGCCACCTCTACACCACCCGGCTTTCCCAGGAAGGGGGGAGGTTGGCCCTCCGGCACTTCCTGGAAAGGGCCTCGCCCCCCCTCAACGTCTTCGCCGGTGCCGACCAGGTAGCCCTGGGGATCTTAGAGGAAGCGGAAAGGCTGGGGCTCACCTTGGGCAAGGAGGTAAGGGTCCTGGGCTTTGACGGGCATCCCTTCACCGAGGAGGTGGGGCTTTCCACCATCGCCCAGCCGGTGGAGGCCATGGGCGCCCGGGCGGCGCAACTTCTCCTGGAGAGGATGCAGGGCTATGCGGGCCCTCCCCGGGCCGTGCGCTTTGAACCCCTCCTGATCGAACGGGCCTCCACCCGCACCTCTCCTGCAGTTCCCTACCTGCCTTAGAATCTCCCCATGCGCCCGGAAGCCCTGGTTTACCCTTTGCGCTGGCTCATGCTTCTCCCCGTGGTGGGGATGCTCCTCGGGGCCCTCTACTTCGCCTGGCATGCCCTCGAGGAAACCCTCCTTGCGGTGCAAAAACCCTTGGACGAAGCCCTTCCCGTCCTGGTGGGCGCCGTGGACCTGGCCCTTTTAAGCGCCGTTTTCCTCATCTTCAGCCTGGGCCTTTTTGAGCTTTTCATCCGCAAGCTGGAGCTTCCCTTGGAAAACGCCCTCACGGTGGAAAGCCTGGCGGACCTCAAGGGCAAGCTGGGCCAGGTGATCGTCATGATCCTGGTGGTGAAGTTCTTTGAAAGGGCCTCGGCCTTCAAGCCCCAGACCTCCTTGGACTTCCTCCTCTTCGCCGGCGGGGTGGCCCTTCTGGCCGCTGGTCTGTGGCTAGCCAAGGCCAAAGATTAAGAGCTTGCTGGTCTACCTGGACCAAAACTACGCGAGCCGCATGGCCAAGCACCTTTTGGGCCAGCGGGGGCACGAGGTTTTTGGCAAGCTTCACCTGGCCCTAAGGGGCAAGGCCTTAGCCCCCCCAAGCCCCTTTCACGTGCTGGAAACCCTTTACCCCATCCAGGGTCCCGAGGAAAAGGCAGGCTACCTGCTACCTGCCTTGCAAGACCTCTTCTCCGAGCTTTCCCAGGGGTACTGGGTGCGCCCCTGGCAGGAGGTGGCCGTGCGCCAGGAGCGGGGGCTTTCCCGGGAGGACTTCCTCTGGCGGGGGGGAAGCTGGGAGTCCCCCGCCGACCTCTCCTCCTCACCGATCGCTACCTGCGAGGCCTTTTGCCGGGGAAAAGCGTGGGGGGGAGGCGAAGGGAAGTCATGGCCCTAGTCCAAAGGTTCCGGGAAGGGGTAGACTCCTCCTCGTGAAGGGCATCCGGGACCCCAAGCTCTGGCCCATCGCCGAGAAGGTGGAGGCGGGCGAACGCCTCACCTTTGCGGAAGGGCTCATTCTCTACCAAACCCGGGACCTGCCAGGCCTCATGCGCCTGGCCAACCGGGTGCGGGAACGCAAGCACGGGCACAAGACCTACTTTGTCCACTCCATCCGCGTTTCCCAGACCAACATCTGCTACGTGGGCTGCACCTTCTGCGCCTTCCAGAGAAAGTTCGGGGAGGAGGGGGCCTGGGATTGGGATGTGGAGGAGGTGGTGGCCTGGGTGAGGGAGCGGTACCAGCCCGGCCTCACGGAGATCCACATGACGGCGGGCCACCACCCCAAAAGGCCCTTTTCCTACTACCTGGACCTGGTGCGGGCCCTAAAAGCGAGCTTCCCCGGGGTCCAGGTGAAGGCCTGGACGGCAGCGGAGATCCACCACTTCTCCAAGATCGCCCGCCTCCCCTACAAGGAGGTGCTCCAGGCCCTTAAGGAAGCGGGGCTGGACGCCATGCCGGGGGGCGGGGCGGAGATCTTCGCCGAAAGGGTGCGCAAGGAGATCGCCCGGGCCAAGGTTTCCGCCGAGGGTTGGCTTTTGATCCACCGGACCGCCCACGAACTCGGCATCCCCACCAACGCCACCATGCTCTACGGGCACATAGAAACCCTCGAGGAGCGCCTGGACCACATGGACCGCCTGCGGCAGCTCCAGGACGAAACGGGGGGGTTCATGAGCTTCATCCCCTTGGCCTTCCAACCCGACGGGAACCATCTGGCCCAAAGGCTAGGGAAACGGGAGTTCACCACCGGCCTAGACGACCTCCGCAACCTGGCGGTGGCCCGGCTCTACCTGGACAACATCCCCCACATCAAGGGCTACTGGGCCACCCTGACCCCGGAGCTGGCCCAGGTTTCCCTGGACTGGGGGGTGACGGATATCGACGGCACCTTGATTGAAGAGCGCATCGTGCACATGGCGGGAAGCCCCACCCCCAAGGGGCTATCCAAGAAGGAGCTTGCGGGCATCATCCGCAAGGCGGGCCGCATCCCCGTGGAGCGGGATGCCCTTTACCGGGAGATCCGGATCTGGGACGCCGTGGAGGCCTGATGGCCTACGCCCTGGGGGTTCCCCCCTACGCCAACACCGCCCCCCTCTACCAGTTTCTGGAGCCCGATGGCTGGCGGCTTTGCTATGGGGTTCCCGCAGAGCTCAACCGGATGGTGCTCTCGGGAGAGGTGGGGCTTTCCCTGGTTTCCAGCTACTTTTACCTGGAGCACCAGGAGGAGCTAGGGCTTCTCCCCGACTTTTCCGTGGCCGTCCTGGGACGGGTGTACTCGGTTAACTTGTTTCTTAAGGGGAAGCCCGCGGACCTGAAGCGCATTGCCCTCACCACGGAAAGCGCCACCAGCGTGGAGCTCCTAAAGCTCCTCCTTGGGGAACAGGGGGTTTTTCCCCAGTACGAGGCCAAGGAAGGGGGACTGGAGCTCCTTAAGGAGTACGACGGGGTCCTCCTCATCGGCGACAAAGCCATCCAGGCCTACGCCAGCCTCCTAGACCATCTCCCTGAGACCCCCCATGCCCTTCCCACCCGCTTTGGGGAGGTAGAGGTGGTGGACCTCTCCATGCTCTGGTTTGAACGCACCCGGCTGCCCTTCGTCTTCGCCGTCTGGGCCTACCGCAGGGAAAACCCTCCCCCCTTAAAGTTGGTGCAAGCCCTGAGAAAGGCCCGGCGCCAGGGGCTTAGCCGGCTGGGAGAAGTAGCGGAAGCCGAGGCCAAGCGGCTTGGAATCCACCCTGTGCTCATGGAGCACTACCTTTGGAACTTCCGCTACCACCTGGAGGAGCCCGACCGCCTGGGGCTAAAGGCTTTCGCCGACGCTTTGGGCCTTCCCTTTGCCCCTACATACTATCCCGCATAGTGCTTGACTTTATATAGCACCCTGAGTAGCCTAGTACTGGGTCCTTGGACCCAAGGAGGTCAAAACATGCGTTGGAACCTAGACCCAGCCCACACCAGCATCGAGTTCGCCGTGCGGCATATGATGATCGCCACGGTCAAGGGCACCTTAAACCTCAAAGAGGGTTACGTGGAGACGGACGAAACCGGGAAGCCCCTTAAGGTGGAGGCCCGGCTGGATGCGAAAAGCATCCACACCGGGGTGCCCGACCGGGACAACCATCTCCGCTCCCCGGACTTCCTGGATGTGGAGCGCTACCCCGAGATCGTCTTCCGAAGCGAGAGGATTACCCCCTTGGGCGAGGGGCGGTACAGGGTGGAGGGGGAGGTAACCATCCGCGGGGTCACCCGGCCCCTCTCCTTCGAGGTGGAGACCTATGGCCCTGCCAAGGACCCCTGGGGCAACGAGCGCATCGCCGCCCACTTTGAAGGCCGGCTGAACCGCAAGGACTTCGGCCTCACCTGGAATGTGCCCCTGGAGATGGGCGGGGTACTGGTGGGCGAGGAAGTGCGCTTCAGCGTGGACACCGAAGCGGTCAAGGCGCAGGAGGCGGTGGCCGGGTAATGGCCTTTCCCCCGCGGCTTTTGGCCCTCACCCTAAGGGTGAGGGACCTCGAGGCGGCCCTCTCCTTCTACCAGGGCCTCCTGGGCCTGAGGCTGGAGGCCGACCCACCCCGCTACCGCCTTTACCCGAGAGGCCAGGGGTTTCACCTGGAGCTGGTCCATGCTCCTGAAGCTCCCCTGAGGCCCTATCCCTCGGTGGGCCTTTACCACTTCGCCCTCCTCCTCCCCGACCGCAGGGCCTTGGCCGGGGTCACCCAAAGGCTCCTCCAAGCTGGGGCCTACTTCGAGGGAGCAGCGGATCACGGGGTTTCCGAGGCCCTTTACTTTCGCGATCCTGAGGGGAATGGCCTCGAGCTCTACTGGGACCGGCCCCAAGGGGCCTGGCCCTCCGAACCCCTTATGTTCACCGCCCCCTTGAACCTGGAAGGGCTCCTTTCCCAAGCCCCAAAACCCAGCTCCCTTCCACCCGAAACCCTCCTCGGCCATCTGCACCTACATGTGGAAGACCTCAAGGAGGCCGAGGCCCTTTTTGCCAACCACCTGGGCATGGAGGTCACCCTGCGCACCTACCCCGGGGCCCTCTTTTTCGCCTGGGATGGCTACCACCACCACGTGGGGGCCAACGTCTGGGCAGGAAAGCGAAGGGCTCCGCCAGAGTCCACGGGACTCCTCGGCTACACGCTCCTGGACCCCTGGGGCCGGACGATGGAGCTGCAAGACCCCACGGGAGCACAAATGCGCCTTACGGCCAGCTTCTAAAGGGAATAACCCGCGGGGCAAGGGCCTTTCGGTCCCCGCTCTGCCCCTCTTGACAGGTCTTCCCCCCTCCCCTATGCTTGGAGGCAATATGCGGACCCTAGGGCGCTACTTCGGCTTTTATTATCCCGCCGGGGGCGCCCTGCGGTCCGCATAGGTTTTTCCGCAAGAAGGGCGCCCCCGAAAAGGGGGCGCCCAAGGCTTTTAGGAGGGAAGGATGCTCATCGTGATGAAGCGGGGACACACGGAAGCGGAGTTGGAAGAGGTGGTGCGGGAAATTGAGAAGGTGGGCTACCGGCCCCACGTCTCCCGGGGGGTGGAGACCACCCTGGTGGGGGCCATCGGCCGGGGACCCACCCCGGAGCTCATGGAGCACTTCCGTGCCCTTCCCGGGGTGGCGGAGGTGATCCCCATCTCCAAGCCCTACAAGCTGGCGAGCCTCGAGGTCCAGCCCTTCCCCACGGTCTTGGAGTTCCCCACGGGCAAAACGGGCGGAGGCCATGTGCTGATCGCCGCCGGGCCCTGCGGGGTGGAGTCCCGGGAGCAGACCCTTAAAGCCGCCCGCTACGTGAAGGCCCACGGGGCGGGGATGCTGAGGGGCGGGGCCTTCAAGCCCAGGACCAGCCCCTACGCCTTCCAAGGGCTGGGCCTGGAAGGGCTCAAGATCCTGGCGGAGGCCCGGCGGGAGACGGGGCTTCCCGTGGTCACCGAGGTCCTCTCCCCGGAGCAGGTGGAACTGGTGGCGGAGTATGCCGACGCCCTGCAGATCGGGGCCCGCAACGCCCAGAACTTCGCCCTCCTCCAGGCGGTGGGGGAGGTGAAAAAGCCCGTGCTCCTCAAGCGGGGTATGAGCATGACCCTGGAAGAGTTCTTAATGAGCGCCGAATACATTCTCTCCCGCGGGAACATGCAGGTGATCCTGGTGGAACGGGGGATCCGCACCTTTGAGAAGACCACCCGCTTCACCCTGGATGTCTCGGCGGTGCCCGTGCTCAAAAGCTTCACCCACCTCCCCGTATGGGTGGATCCCTCCCACCCCGCAGGCAAGCGGGAGTGGGTCATCCCCTTGGCCCTGGCGGGGCTTGCGGCAGGGGCGGATGGCCTCATCGTGGAAACCCACCCCGAGCCGGAAAAAGCCCTTTCCGACGCAGCCCAGCAGCTCCACGAGCACGAGTTCGCCGAGCTGATGCAAAAGGCTAAGCGGCTTTTGGAAGCCCTGGACAAGACCCTCTCCGCACCCGTCTTGGGATGAAACCGCTTTTTGGCAAGGTGGGCATCTTCGGGGTGGGGCTCCTCGGGGGAAGCGTGGCCCTGGGCCTAAAGGAGCGCTTCCTGGCCGAGGAGATCCACGCCTACGACCAGGACCCCGAAGCCTTGGAGAAGGCCCTCTTCCTGGGGGTAGCCGACCGGGTGCACCCCCAGCTTGGCCCTTGGGTGGGGGAGCTGGAGCTGGGCATCCTGGCGGCCCCTGTGGGAGCCCTGGTGGACCTGGGCAGGAGGCTGGCTCCCTTAGCCCACCCCGATAGCCTCTGGACCGATGTGGGCAGCGTGAAGGCCCGGGTGGTGGGGGACCTCGAGGACATCCTGCCCCACTTCCTGGGAAGCCACCCCATGGCGGGAAGCGAGCGGGCCGGGGTGGAAAACGCCCACGCGGGCCTCCTGCACAACGCCATCTGGGTTTTAACCCCTACGCCACGGACCAGCCCTAAGGCGCGCGAAGGGATTAAGAAGCTGGTGGAGGCCTTGGGAGCCTACCCCTTGGAAATCCCCCCGGAGCTTCACGACCGCTTGGTGGCCCGCATCTCCCACCTGCCCTATCTTTTGGCCGTGGCCCTAAACCGCCTGGTGGCCCATAGCCCCCACCGGGACCTCCTGATGTTCTTGGCGGCCGGGGGTTTCCGCGACCTCACCCGGGTGGCCTCAGGGTCTCCCCGGATGAGCCGGGACATGGTGGTGGAGAACAGGGAAGCCCTCAAAGAGGCCATCTATGAGCTCAGAGGGGTGCTTGGAGAGTTGGAGGAGCTTCTGGACCAGCCCGAAGCCCTTCTCCGGGCAGCGGAGGAGGCCAAGCGCACCCGGGACAGCCTTCCCATCGTGCGCCGAAGCCTGCTCCCCGAGATGCACGACCTGGTGGTCCAGGTCCCTGACCGCCCCGGGGAGATCGCCCGCATCGCCACCGCCTTGGGGGAGGCCGGGGTGAACATCAAAGACATCGAGGTCCTCACCATCCGGGAAGAAGCCGGGGCCATCCGCTTAGGCTTCGCCAGCCGCGAGGAGCGGGAAAAAGCCCGGGAAGTCCTTTCCCGGGCAGGGTATCGGGTTTCTTAAGGATCCCGCTCCACCCGGTCCTTCCCCTCCTCCTTGGCCCGGTAAAGGGCCTTGTCCGCCCTTTGGAAGAGATCCTGTAGATCTCCCTGGTACAGGGCCACCCCAAAACTCCCCGTGGTCCCCAGGCGCTGAAGCCCAACCCTGAGCCTTTCCGCCACCCGCACCGCCTCCTCTTCCGCGGTCCGGGGAAGGATAACGGCAAACTCCTCCCCACCCCAGCGCCCCACCAGGTCCCCCTGGCGCACGTGGGCCACCAGGTACTGGGCCACCTCCTTAAGGATCCGGTCCCCCACCTGGTGGCCGTGGGTGTCGTTCACCCGTTTAAAGTCGTCCAGGTCCATAAGCACCAGGCTAAAGGGCCTCTCCCCCCGTTCCACCCGGGCGGCTTCCCTTTCCATGGCCATCTCCAAGGCCCTCCTGTTGGGGAGACCGGTGAGGGGATCGGTGAGGGCCTGTTCCTTCCAGAAGCGCATCTGGCCGTGGGCCTCGCGGAAGCGGGCCAGTAAAAAGGTAAGGCTTAAGAGAATAACCTGGCTCACGGCAAAATGGGGCCAGAAATCCAGGTTGCGCCCCAAAACCAGGGGGGCAAGAAACAAAACCCCACCCCAGAAGGCTCCCAAAAGGTGCCCCAAGGACCAGGGGGGATAGGCGAACCCAGCCAGCAGGTAAAGGGCCGGGGTGAAGAATCCCGCCAAGGGCCAGTTCTCCCCCACCCGCCACATCTCAAAAAGCAAATAGGCTCCAAGGGGATGGAGAAGAAGGCGGGGCGCCACCTTAGGACCCCGGCTTAGAGCCCAAAGGGCCCAGAGAACGAAAAAAGCGTAGAGCAAAACTTCCAGGCCCTGGGGCGGGAATCTCTGCGCCTGGAGCAAAAGGCCAAGGGCCATCCCGGCCCAGCTGGCAAAGTAAAAGACCCGGCCCCGGCCATCCATGCTTCCATGGTAGACCGGTTCCCGTTAAAAGCCTGTGAAAACTGGACTAGGGCAGAACTTTACCGGGATTCAAAAGACCTTGGGGATCCAGGGTGGCCTTTACGGCGCGGAAGGCCTCGAGGGTCCCTTCATCCACCGCCTCCTCCATGAAGGCCCGCTTCATGAGGCCGATGCCGTGCTCCCCGGAAAGCACCCCCCCGTGCCTCAAGGCCACCCGGGCGATCTCATGGGCCAGCTCCCAAACCCGCTCCTCGCTTTCCCTCCTGGGGTCAAAGAGGATGTTGGGGTGCAGGTTCCCATCCCCGATATGGCCGAACTGGGCCACCACCAGGCCATAGGCCTCGCCTAAAGCGGCGATCTCCCGCACCACCTTAGAAAGCTCGCTCCTGGGCACGGCGATGTCCTCGTTGACCCGTTTAGGGCGGATGCGGCCCAAGGCAGGGCTCACGCTCCGCCTGGCCCGCCAAAGGGCCTCGGCCTCCTTCTCGTCGTGAGCCCTTTGCACCCTTGCCCCGAGGTCCTTGGCGGTCTCCTCCACCAAAGAGAGCTCCTCCTCTACCACCTCGAGGTTATCCCCATCCGTCTCCACCAGAAGGAGGGCGTGCCCCCGGGGTAGGCCCATACCCAGGTAGTCCTCCACGGCATTCACAGAGACGGGATCCAAAAACTCCAGCCTGGCGGGTACCGCCCCCAGGGCGATGGCCCGGGAAACCGCCTCCGCCAAGGCCCCCACCTCGGGAAAAGCCGCCATCAAGGTGGCCCGGTACCGGGGAAGGGGGAGAAGGCGCACCCTGGCCCCGGTGATCAGGCCCAAGGTCCCCTCCGAACCGATGAGGAGGCCAGGGAAATCGTAGGCCTGGCGGCCCAGGCGGTGCACCTCCCCCCAGGAATCCACAAACTCCAGCTCCAAAACGTAATCCCCCGTGACCCCGTACTTGAAGCAGAGGGGCCCCCCGGCGTTTTCCGCCAGGTTGCCCCCCAGGGTGCTTGTGCGGTAGGAGGCGGGGTCTGGGGGGTAAAAGAGGCCAAAGGGCCTTGCCGCCTCGGAGACCCGGGCCGTGGTCACCCCGGGCTCGGCCCAGGCGGTGCGCCCCACGGGGTCCAGCTCCAGGCGGGCCATGCGGGTAAAGGCCACCACGATAGCCCCCTCACCCGGCACCGCGCCCCCGCTCAAGCCGCTTCCCACCCCCCGGGGAACCAGGGGAAGCCCATACCGGCGGGCCAGGCGCACCAGGGCCTGCACCTCCTCCCGGGTTTCCGGCAGGACCACCGCCAAGGGCTCTGGCCCCACCAGGATGGCGTCATAGCGGTAAACCCCCTTTTCCGCCGGGGAGAGGAGGGCCCTAGGGCCGAAAAGGGCCTTGAGTTCCGCCCGCACCCCCACCATGCCCTAAGGCTACCAGGTGGGGTCGCAATAGGGGGAGGAATCGGAGAACAAGCCCCCGCATGTCCCCATCCTCCCCATAACCCCCACCGCAAGGCTTTGGCCCGCCTAAAGACCCCTTTAGACTCTAGGCATGGCCTACTGGCTTTTGAAATCCGAACCCGAGGTGTACAGCATCCTGGACCTGAAACGGGAGGGCAGGGCCATTTGGGACGGGGTGCGCAACTACCAGGCCCGGAACTATCTGATGCACATGCAACTAGGGGACCTCTGCTTCTTCTACCACTCCAACGCCAACCCCCCGGGGATCGCCGGGCTTTGCCGGGTGGTGGGGACCCTAGTCCCCGACCCCACCCAGTTTGACCCCTCTAGCCCCTACTTTGACCCCAGGGCCACCCGGGAAAACCCCCGGTGGTACACGGTGGAGGTGGAGTTCCTCGAGGCCTGGCCCCTTGTGCCCTTGGTCGAGCTCAAGGCCTGCTTCCCCCAGGACCACCCCCTGGTGAAAAAGGGGAACCGGCTTTCCGTGATGCCGGTTCCCCCGGAGGTGGCCGAAGGACTTATTGCGCGGAAAGGGTGCCGATGATCTTGAAGAGGGGCAGGAACATGCCCGCCACGATCATGCCCACGATCACGCCCAGGAAGATGATCATGAGGGGCTCGATGGCGGCGGTGAGGCTGGCCACCGCCTCGTCCACCTCCCGCTCGTAGAAGTCGGCGATCTTGGCAAGGAGGGTGTCCAGGGCCCCCGTCTCCTCCCCGATGGCCACCATGGAGCTCACCATGGGGGGGAAGACAAAGGGATGCTGGGCCAGGGTGAGGTTTACAGGCTCTCCCTGCTGGACCTTGAGCTTGGCCGTGTCCACGATCTCCTCCACCACGCTGTTGCCCGCCGTCCCCTTGGTGATGTCCAGGGACTCCACGATGTTCACCCCGCTGGAAAGGAGGAGGGCCAGGGTGCGGGAGAAACGGGCCACCGCCGTCTTGCGGCCCAGGTTGCCGAAGACCGGCATCCGCAGCTTGATGCGGTCAATGACCTTTCGCCCTTGGGGCGTCCTGTAGTACCAGCGGTAGGCAAAGAAGAGGACCACCGCCAAGAGGATTAGGGGCAACGTGGCCGCCCGGAGGAAGCCCGAAAGGGCGATGAGGAACCGGGTGAGGAGGGGAAGCTCCGAGCCCAAGTCCGTGAGGATCTGGGCAAACTGGGGCACGATGCCCGTGAGGAGAAAGTAGGCCACGCCCACGGCGAAGACGAAGACGATCACGGGATAGGTCATGGCGCTACGGATCTTGCCCCTGAGCTCCAGGTCCTTCTCCAGGAAGGTGGCCAGGCGGTCCAGGATCACGTCCAGCCCGCCCGAGGTCTCCCCGGCCCGCACCAGGTTCACGTAAAGCCGGGAGAAGAGCTTGTGCTTGGCCAGGGCATCGGAAAAGGCCATGCCCCCTTCGATGTCGGTGCGGACCTTCTTAATGATCTCCCGGAACTTCTTGTTCTCGGTCTGCCTTTCCAGGATGGAAAGGGACTGCAAAAGCGTGAGCCCCGCCCCCAGCATGGTGGCCAGCTGCCGGGAGAAGATGGCCAGGTCCTTAAGGCCAGGACCCCTCTCCAGGGCAGGAAGGCGCACCTCGGCCTGCAGGCCCCTCCCCGGCTCCTTGATCTCGGCCACGAAAAGCCCCCGGTCCCTCAGGAGCCTGGCGGCGGTGCGCAGGTCCTCCGCCTCGATGGTGGCCTCCACCAGGCGGCCCTGGCGGTCGCGGGCCTTATACTGGTAGACTGGCATGGTAGAAGTATACCAGAAGGAGCTACAGGAAGCAGCGGAAACCCTTCGGCGTGGGGGCCTGGTGGCCTTTCCCACGGACACCGTCTGGGGGGTGCTGGCCCGGATGGAGGACGAGGCCGCCTGCCGGCGCATCTACGAGCTTAAGGGACGGGAGGAGGAAAAGCCCCTCCAGGTGCTGGTGGCGGACCTGGAAAGCGCCCTTAAGCTTGCGGACCTCGGGAAGCTACGGGATAAGTTCCTGCGCCTGGCGGAGGCCTTCTGGCCCGGGGGCCTCACCGTGGTGGTACCGGGGCAAAATATCCCCCCCTGGATCAGCCGGGATGGTTCCGTGGGGCTGAGGATGCCGGATCATGCCCTGCTTCGGGAGCTTCTCCGCCGGGTAGGCGGGTATGCCGCGGCCACCAGCCTCAACAGGAGCGGCGAGCCCCCGGTGCGCACGGAAAAGGAGGCCCGGGAATTCGGCGTGGACTATGTCTTCCCGGGGGAAGCCCTGGGCCTGGCTTCCAGCGTGGTGGACCTGCGCACGGGGGAGGTCCTGAGGGAGGGAGCCATTCCCAAGGAGGCCCTGTTGCCCTACCTGCAAGATGTCTAACCTGAAGGCGGAGGTGTTGGCGGTCCTTTTCGCCGCGGGAAGGCCCGTGGCCCTGAGGGAACTCAAGGCCTTGGGCCACCCGGAGGAAACCCTCCTTAGGACGCTTCAGGCCCTGGAGGCGGAGCTTAAGGAGGGAAGCCTGGGGGTGGCCCTGGAACGGGTGGCCGGGGGGTGGCGGCTGGTAGTGCACGAGGGCACCCTGGAAGCGGTGGAACGGGTCCTCAAGCCCAGCCCGCCCCGGCTCTCCAAGGCGGCCCTCGAGGTCCTGGCCCTCATCGCCTACCACCAGCCCATCGCCCGGGCGGAGCTTGAGGCCATGCGGGGGAAAAGCGTGGAAGGAACCCTGGAAAGCCTTTTGGAGCGGGGGCTTATCCAGGTGGTGGGCGAGAAGGAAGCCCCGGGCCGGCCCAAGATCTACGGGACCACGGAGCGCTTCCTGGAAGTCTTTGGCCTGGAAAGCCTAAAGGACCTCCCGCCCCTCGAGGACGGCCCACCCCTCCTCCTCCGGGGCTAGGGCCTCCCGGGCGGGGATGGGAAGGGGGCTATAGAGCTCGTTCTGCCGCACGAAGGCCAAAAGAAACCGGCCGAGAAGGCGCATCTGGCTTCGGTGGGCCCGGATGGCCTTTTCCTTTAGCCTAACCTCCTCCTCGGTGAGGGGAAAGCGCCGCCAGGGAAGCCCCCTACCCCGGGGGGGCGGGTACAGGGGAAGCCGAGGATGGAGGCCTTTGGGCAAGGGGTACTGGTACCCTCCGTGGATGAGGTAGTACTCCAGCCTGTCCTCCATGCCCAAGGAGGCCGCCGCCTGCATGCCGAAATAGCCCGTGGCCTGGTGGTCCCGGTGGGCATCCAGGGGGCTTGGCAGGAGGATGCGGGTGGGCTTGAGGGAGGAGAGAAGCTCCACCAGGGTGGCCTCCAAAGCCTTGCCCGTATAGGGAAGCCCCAGGCGGTAAGACCCACGGTAGGCCACCGCCTTAAGCCCCGTGTAGGGGCTTTCGTAGGGCAGGTAGTAATGGGTGGTGAAGAGGGCGAAAAGCCCCTGGTCGGGGAAACCGAGGAAATAGGCGCTATCCCGGGGAAGGCCCAGAGCCTCGAGGCCCCGCCAAGCCTCCACCATGCGCCTTAAGGCCAAGCGGCGCATGGCCTCTTTGGAGGGCAAAGGGCTTCCCGCCGCCAGGTCAAAGGCATCCCCTGAGGTGAGGTAGACCACGCTCACCCGTCCTCCCCTTAGAAGGGTGCGGCGCATCAGCCCCGCCGCCGCCAGCACCTCGTCATCGGGATGGGGGGCCAGGACCAAAAGGTGTTCCCCTGGCCCCGGCCCCGGGGCCAAGGGTAGCCTTCGCACCCGCAAGGAAGTGGCGAGGGCGTGGTAATAGGCGAAGATGAAGCGCCCGTTGACGAAGGCCCACACCCCCAGGGCCGCAAGGACAAGCCCCACCCGCTCCGCCCAGAGGAGGCCGAGCCAAAGCCTAAGGGCCTCCGCCAGAAGCAGGTAGAGGGCCAGAAGGAGGAGAAGCCACTGCCAGGGAGCCAGGCGGCGCACGAGGGGCATTTTACGGGCTAGAGTGGTCCTGTGGTCCTCCGCCCCGCCGAGGAAAAGGACCTCTCCGCCATCACCCGGCTTTCCCACGGCACCCTCCTTCTGGGCCGGGCAGGGCCCTTGGTCTTTCCCAGCCGGGAGCTTTGGGGGGAACTCTTCGTGGCCCCCTACCTGCGGCGGGGGTGCTGCAACAGGGTGGCCGAGGAGGAAGGAGAGATCCTGGGCTACATCCTGGGTGCCTGCTCGGACCTTCCCCTTACCCTCTACCTCCTTCCTCGAGTGCCCTTCCTCCTCCTGAAACTCCTCCTCGGCCGCTATGGCCCGCCCCTACCCCACCTCCGGTACCTCCTCAGGCTCCTCCTGTACCGGGGCCCCAAGGCCCCGAAGAGGCTTTACCCCGCCCACCTGCACATCGCCGTGGACCCCAAAGCCCAGGGCAGGGGAATCGGCAAGGCCCTGCTGACCGAGTTCCTGGAATGCCTCAAAGAAAAAGGGGTAAGGGGCGTGCAGCTATCCACCACCCGGGCCAACGCCGCCGCCAGGAAGCTTTACCAGAGCCTGGGCTTCCGCCTCTACGCCAAGCGGGCCAGCCCCTTCTGGGCTCCCTACCACGGCCACCCCGTGGTCCACGAGGTCTGGGTCAGGGAACTTTAGAAAAGGCCATAATGAAAGGGTGCTGCCCGAGGCCCTAAGGGGATGGGAAAGCTACCGGGACTGGCTGGAGGCCAACCCGGAGTTCCGGGGGCGGATCGTCTTCGCCCGCCTCCTTCCCCGGATCCCCCCCAAGACCGTCCCCTACCAGGGGGTCTTCGCCGGGGTCCTCGAGGCTTTAGGGCTAAAGCCCTTCGCCCACCAAAGGGAGGCCCTGCTTCTGGTGGAGGAAAGGAAGAACGTGGTCATGGCCTACTCCACCGCCGCCGGAAAAAGCCTGGTCTTCCAGGCGCCGGTGCTCAAGGCTGCCCTGGAAGGGGAAACGAGCCTTCTCCTTTTCCCCACCAAGGCCCTGGCCCATGACCAGCTGAGGCGGCTTAAGGCCATGGCGGAGGCCCTGGGGGTAAAGGGCATCTACCCCTACGACGGGGACACCCGGGGGGAGGTAAGGCGGAAGGCCAAGCAAGAGGGCCTCATCCTCCTCAGCAATCCCGACATGCTCCACTTTGGCCTTCTACCCCGGCACGGGGAGTTCGCCTCCTTCCTTTCCCGGCTCCGCTACCTGGTCCTGGACGAGCTTCACGCCTACCGGGGGGTCTTCGGGACCCACGTGGCCCTGGTCCTCTTCCGCCTATTGCGCCTGGCCCGCCACTATGGGGCGAACCCCCAGGTGATTGCCGCCAGCGCCACCATCGGCAACGCCAAGGAGCACGCAGAAGGCCTCACCGGCCTTCCCTTTGTGGAGCTAAGGGAGGAGGTGGCCCGCTCGGAGCGGGAGCTTCTGGTGCTTCTTCCCAAGCCCTTAGACGCCAAGGGGGAAAGGCGGCGAAGCCCCCTCCTGGAGGCCGCCTACCTGGCCCGGACCTGGGCCGAAGGGGGCATAAGGGGGCTCATCTTCACCAACGCCAGGAAAAGCGCCGAGCTCATCGCCCGCTACGCCGCCCACCCCGCGGTGCGCCCGTATCGGGCGGGCTACACCGCCAAGGAGAGGCGTCGCCTGGAGGAGGCCTTGAAGACGGGGGAGGTCCAGGTCCTGGTCTCCACCAGCGCCCTGGAGCTGGGCGTGGACATCGGGGAACTGGACGCCGTGGTCCTTGTGGGCTACCCCGGGTCCATTTCCGCCTTTTGGCAGCGGGCGGGAAGGGCGGGGAGGGGAAGCCGGAGGGCCCTGGTGGTCTATATCCCCCGGGAGGATCCCTTGGACGAGTACTTCCTCCACCGGCCCGAACTCCTCCTAAGGACGCCACCCGAGGTGGCGGTGGCCGATCCGAAAAACCCCGTGCTCTGCCCCCTTCACCTCCACGCCGCCGCTTGGGAAAAGCCCCTTTCCCGGGAAGAAGTCCACCCTGGCCAAGCGGGATCCCCCGGGCCTTTTATCCCCTGCCCCGAGGCCCTGGCTGAGCTTCGGGAGAAGGAAGGCCGCTACTACACCCCCAAGCGCCACCCCCACCGGGACCTGACCTTAAGGGGCCTGGGCAACACCTTCACCCTGAAGGGGCCAGACGGGGAGGTGCTGGGCTACCTGGACGAACGCCAGGCCTACTGGGAGGCCCATCCCGGGGCTATTTACCTTCACGGGGGGGAGAGCTTTTTGGTGCGCAACATTGACCCGAAGAGGCGGGAGATCTGGCTTTTGCCGGCCCTCGAGGACCACTACACCGAGCCCCGGGCGGAAACCGACCTCGAGGTCCTCTCGGGGGAGGCCATGGGGCATGGGGTCTGGGTGGGCAAGGTGGTGCTGAGGGAAAGGGTGGTGGCCTACGCCAAGAAGCGCTTCTACACCGGCAGCGTCCTGGAGGAAGTCCCCTTAGAGCTTCCCGAGATCTCCTTCCCCACCGAGGCCCTTTGGTTCCACCCTCCCCTGGTGATCCCTTTCCAGCAGATCCCCGGGGGTATCCACGCCCTGGAGCACACCCTGATCGGCCTTCTTCCCCTTTTTGTCCTGGCGGAACGGCAGGACATCGGAGGGATCTCCTACCCCTCCTACCCCCGGCCCCTCCCTTCGGGAGGGGGCCCCACCATCTTCATCTATGACGGCTATCCAGGAGGCGTGGGCTACGTCCGGCAGGCAGCCCGCCGCTTCCCCGAGTGGGTCCGGTCCGCCCTGGAACTCCTCAAGGGTTGCCCCTGCGAGGAGGGTTGCCCCCGTTGCGTCCTCTCCCCCAAGTGCGGGAACGGCAACCAGTACCTGGATAAAGGGGCGGCCCTTATCCTGGCGGCAAACCTCACCCTCTCCCTTCCCCAAAGGACCCTGCATTAAACTCTTCCCATGGTCCCCCAGGACCCCCCGACTCCGGTGTCGCATTCCCTGGGCCAACCGAAAGGCCCCGCCATTGAGGAAAGCCCTGAAAGCTTCTTCGCCCGCTTCCGGACCTATGCCGTGGAGGCCCACCTCTTCCCGGAGCCTTGGGGAAGCCCGGTGCTGGAGGCCATGGTCCAGGGCCAGATCCTCTACGCCTTTGACCGCGGAGCCCCCCCGGCGCCCACAGGGGTGGTACCCGTGTTGCTGCACGGGGTGGTGCGCCGGGCCAAGCCCCTGGAGGGAGCGGCCTTCCTGGAGCGGGAAGGGGCCAGCTACCGCTTAGGAGGCAGAACCACCCCTTTGGGGGAAGGGTTTTACCTGCTCCAAGCCCCCGTGCCCGTGGTGGTCCATGCGGAAGTTCCCTTACCCGAGGAGGCGGAGGTCCTCCTCTGGCCCCCCCTGATGCTCTTCCGGGAGTGAGATGCGCTGCGAGTGCGGGCAGAGAAACCCCCCTGAGGCTCGGTTCTGCATGGCCTGCGGCCGGGCCCTGGGGGCTCTTCTGCCCGAGGAGAAGCGTTACGTGAGCGTCCTCTTCTACGACCTGGTGGACTCCAGCCAGCACTTCCAGGCCGGCCTTCAAGCTGCCTACCACCACCTGCAGGAGGCCCTGGAGGAAGCCGCCCGGGTGGCCCGGGCCAAAGGGGGGTTCGTCCACCGCTTCCTGGGGGATGGGGTCCTGGTCCTCTTCGGAGCCCCCAGGGCTCGAGGCAAAGAGCCCTGGCGGGCCCTGGAGGCGGCCTTGGAGATGGTGCGCACCTCCCGCCTACCCGCCCGGGCAGGGGTGGCCAGCGGGGAGGTGCTCTGGGCTCCTCTGGGAAGCGGCCAGGCGGGGGAGCCCACCGCAGTGGGCCCTGCGGTGGTCCTGGCCGAAAGGCTCAGCAAGCTGGCCTCCCCCGGGGAGGTGCTCACCGAACCCCAGACCCTGGCCCTGGCCCCGGGGGTGGAGGCGGAAGGCCTGGGCCTTCGCGAGGCCAAGGGTCTGGGGGCGGTGGAGGTTTCCCGGGTGAAGGCGGTCCGGGTGGAACTGGACCCGGAAGGCGAGGCCCTCCTTCGCCTTCTCCGGGAAACCTTCCATCATCCACCCGCCCGCCTTAACCTGGTGGGGCCACCGGGAAGCGGGAAGAGCCTTCTCCTGGAGAAGTTTCTGGAAAACCCTCCTTACCCTGCGGTGGTCCTGGAGCGCATGGGGCCGGAAACCCCCTTGCGCACCACCCTGCGCCAGGCGGTGGAACGAACCTTCGGCCAGGTGGAGGCTTTTCTGGCCCTGGCGGAGCTTTCCCCAGAACTTTCCCTGGCCCTTCGGTACAGCCTGGGCCTCGAGGCCCGCCCCCCCTGGGACCGGCCCACCCTGGAGAAGGCCATCCTGGAAGCCTGGAAAGAAGTCCTCCACCGCCTGCCCCACCCCCTGCTCCTGGTAGCCAAAAACCTCCACGCCCCCGACCGCACCCTGCGAGAACTCCTGAAGCATTCCTTCCCCCACCTCATGCTCCTGGTGGAAAGCCGAAAACCCCTCTTTTCTCCCACCCTGGAGGCCAGGGGTTTGAAGGCACCCCCTCTTCTCGCCCTGCAGCCCGCCTTGGACGCCCTCCCCCCGGCGGAACGACAGGCCCTTCTGATCCTGGGGGTCATGGAGGAAGCCCTGGCCAGCCTCCCCGAGGAGGAACAGCGCGAGGAGCACCTTAGGGAACTCCTGGGGGAGCTGGCGGGGACCTTCTCCGCCAAGCGCCTGGAGGAGGAGGGCCTCACGCAAGGGGGTAGGCCCCTATCCGAGGTGGTCCAAGCGGCCCGGGCCCTGGTGCCTGAGGAGCAGGCCAAGGCCTGGCACCGGGCAGCTGCCCGGTTTTACCGGGAAAAGGGAGCCTTCTGGCCCATGGCCCTTCACCTAAGAGAGGCCATGCAGGAGCGGGAAGCTGCCCAGGCCTTCCGGCTTCTCGCCCAGGAAGCCTGGCGGCAAGGCCAGCCGGAACGGGCCGTACCCCTTTACCAAAAGGCCCTCGAGGTTGCCCCCCCACCCTGGCGGGAAGCCCTTGAAAAGGAGCTCCAGGACGCCCAAGCCTCCCTGGGCATGGCCGGGGACGCCCCTGGGGGCCCAAGGTCCCAAGACCCCATCCTGCAAGCCTTCCGGCAAGCCCAAAACCCCCTCGCCCTCCTCCCCCTGCTCCCGGGCCTCAAGCCCTACCCCCTGGAGGAAGCCCAGGCCCGCCTCCAGGTGGCGGGGGCCTTGTGGCGGGCCTTCCAGCCCCTGCAGGCCCTCGAGGTCCTAAGCGAGTTCCATCCCCTGGTGCCCGCCTCCTTGAGGCTCCACGGGCAAAGCCTGAGGGCGGGCCTTCTCATGGACCTGGGCCACTATCTGGAGGCGGAATCCCCCCTCCCGGGAGAACCCCATCCCCCGCCCGCCTACCAGGAAGCGGACCTGGAGGCCAAGACCCGCTACCACGCCACCCGCCTCCGCCTTCTCCTGGAAACCGGCCGCCTCAAGCAGGCCCTGGAGGAAGGGGAGCGGGCCTACCGGGAAACCCCGCACCCCTGGCTCGCAGCCGCCCTTCTTTCCGCCTGGACCCTCAAGGGGCGCTTCCGGGAGGACCTCTTCCAGGAAACCCTCCAGCATCCCGACGGCAAGGGCCTCGGCATCCTGGCCTTGGCCCACCACCGCTGGCAGAGGAACCTGGACCCCACCCCCCTCCTCAAGGAGGCCCTGCGAGAGGCTCGCCGGCTTTCCAACCCTTACGTCTACCATCTCGCCCTCACCTCCCTGGCCCTCTATCTCTGGCCCAAGGCCCCTAGGAAAGCCCAGGCCCTCTCCCAGTACCTCCTCTACCAGACCCACCGCACGGGGTTTGCGGTGCACCTGGAGGTGGCGAGGCTCCTCCGGGCCCAGCTCCTCCTGGAGGAGGGGGAAAGGGTGGACCACCTCCTAAGCTTCACCCCCTCCGTGCCCCTAACCCAGGTCTGGCAGGCCTTTCTGGCGGGGAGCGAGCCGAAAGACCCCCTCCGCGGTTACGGTATCCTGGGAAGGTGGGTCCGCGGGCTTTGGCGTAAGCGGGGGGCAGGATGGATGCGGCACAAGCGGTAGAGGCCATCAAACGCCGCCTCTCCCTAAAGGAGGTGGTTTCTCGGTACGTGGCCTTAAAGCCTGCAGGCCGCGGCCGCTGGAAAGGCCTCTGCCCCTTCCACCAGGAGAAGACCCCCTCCTTTTACGTGGACGAGGAGAAGGGGCTTTTCCACTGCTTCGGTTGCAAGGCGGGAGGCGACCTTTTCGCCTTCGTGGAAAGGATCGAGGGCCTGGACTTCATGGGGGCCCTGGAGCGCCTGGCGGAGGAGGCGGGGGTGGAGATTCCCAAAGCGGGTGCCCCCGCCAAGCGCCGGGAGCTTTTGGATGTCCTCAAGCTCTCCCAGGAGTACTTCCTGGAGGGGCTCAAGGCTTCCCTCGAGGCCCAGGAGTACCTGCAAAGGCGGGGGCTTTCCCCGGAAAGCATCGCCCGCTTCGGCCTGGGCTACGCCCCGGCCAAGGGGGACGGCCTCCTCACCCACCTGAGCCGGCACGGCATCAGCCCGGAGGAAGGCCTTAAAGCGGGGGTCCTGGCGGAAAAGGACGGGCGCTTCTATGACCGCTTCAGGAACCGCATCACCTTCCCCATCAAGGACCACCTGGGCAGGATCGTGGCCTTCACGGGAAGGGCCCTGGGGGAGGAAACCCCCAAGTACCTGAACTCCCCGGAAACCCCCCTCTTCCGCAAGCGGGAGGTGCTCTTCGCCTACCCTGAGGCCAAGGCCAAGCTGCGCCAGGGACGGGCCATCGTGGTGGAGGGGCTTTTTGACGCCATCGCCCTGCACCAGATGGGCTTCGCCGAGGCGGTGGCGGTCTTGGGCTCGGGGCTTTCCGAGGAGCAAGCCCGCCTTCTCGAGATGCAGGAGGTGCGGGAGGTCTACCTGGCCTTTGACGCCGACGAGGCCGGGCAGAGGGCCACCCTGCAAAGCCTGGACCTCTCCTTGGCCCGGAAGTTCCTCTTCTATGCGGTGCGCCTGCCCAGCAAGGACCCGGGCGACCTCCTTCTTCTGCCCGAGGGCCCGGCCCTATTCCAGAAAGCCTTAGAGGAAGCCCTTCCCGAGGTGGAGTTCCGCTTCCAGGAGGCCACCCGGGGCCTGGACCTGACCCGCCCCGAGCACAAACGGAAGGTCCTGGAAGCCCTCACCCCCAGGATGCTCTCCCCTGAGCCCTTCGACCCGGTGGCCGACCGCCTTAAGGCCCTGGTGGTGGAGCGGTTGGGCCTTTCCCTGCGCCAGCTGGAGGACTACCTGGCCAGCCTCAAGCGGGGCCGGCGTCCACCCCCCCAACCCCCCAAGGCCGAGCCCAAAAACCGGGTCCTCCTTCTGGAGCTGGACGTCATGGCCCTCCTCCTCTCCCTGCCGGAGGAACGCTTCGCCGAGTGGGTGCACCACACGGCCCTTCACGTCTGGCCCCCGGAAGGCTCCTTGCTTTCCGAGTTCCTGGAGCTGGCCAGCCGCGAACCCCGCCGGGACTACCTGCGCCAGGTGCTAAGCCGCAAGGAGGCGGGGGGCATCCTTCTGGAAAGGTTGATGCTGGTCCCCTCTGTGGACGAGCCCAGGTTCCCCGAGATCCTGGAGAAAACCCTGGCCCGCCTGCGGGAGGCCTACTACCTGGAGCGCCGGGCCAAACTGAAGGAGGAGCTAAGCCGCAACCCCAGCATGGAGATCTTGCGGGAAATCCAGGAACTGGACCAGGCCATAGAGGCGGAACGGCGCATCTACCGGAAGCTTTAAGGTAAAATCCTTTCGGGCTTAGGCCCAAGGAGGTAAAGGATGAAAAGCCCCGTTCGTGTGGCGGTCACCGGCGCTGCCGGCCAGATCGGTTACAGCCTTCTTTTCCGCATCGCCGCAGGCGAAATGCTGGGGAAGGACCAGCCCGTGATCCTCCAGCTCCTGGAGATTCCCCAGGCCCTGAGAGCCCTGGAGGGCGTCATCATGGAGCTCGAGGACTGCGCCTTCCCCCTTCTGGCGGGGATCGTGGCCACGGACGACCCCAGGGTGGCCTTTAAGGACGCCGACTATGCCCTTCTGGTGGGGGCGGCCCCCAGGAAGGCGGGCATGGAGCGCCGCGACCTCCTGGAGATGAACGGCAAGATCTTCACCGAACAGGGCCGGGCCCTGGCCGAGGTGGCCAAGCGGGACGTCAAGGTCCTGGTGGTGGGCAACCCCGCCAACACCAACGCCCTCATCGCCTACAAAAACGCAGAGGGCCTTGACCCCAAAAACTTCACTGCCATGACCCGGCTGGACCACAACCGGGCCAAGGCCCAGCTTTCCAAGAAGACGGGGGTTCCCGTGGACCGGATCCGCCGCATTGCCGTGTGGGGCAACCACTCCTCCACCATGTTCCCCGACCTCTTCCATGCGGAGGCGGACGGGAAACCCGCCCTGGAGCTGGTGGACATGGAGTGGTACGAGAAGGAGTTCATCCCCACCGTGGCCCAAAGGGGAGCGGCCATCATCCAGGCCCGGGGAGCCTCCAGCGCCGCCAGCGCCGCCAACGCCGCCATCGAGCACATCCGCGACTGGGCCCTGGGCACCCCCGAGGGGGACTGGGTTTCCATGGCCATTCCTTCGGACGGTTCCTACGGGGTTCCCGAGGGCATCGTCTACTCCTTCCCCGTCACCGCCAGGGGCGGGAAGTACGAGATCGTCCAGGGCCTGGAGATCAACGAGTTCGCCAGGAAGCGGATGGAGATCACCGCAAAGGAGCTTCTGGACGAGATGGAACAGGTGAAGGCCCTAGGGCTTATCTAGGGCCTGGCCGGGCCCCCGCCCTCGCCTTTGGCCAGGGCGGGGTCAGGTTTTTAGCCAGACCTCCGGGGCCCAGGGGTAGACCACCCAGGCCTCCGTGGCCTCAGCGTACACGTCGGGTTCGTCCGGCACCTGGTTCCGGCTAGGCTTGAAGTGCAGGGTGGCCACCAGGGGAAACCCTCCCGCCTGGCGAACCCGGGCCTTCACCGCCAGGGCCGTCCGCCCCGAGTCCCACACGTCATCCACCACCAAAACCCGCTTGCCGAAAAGCAGGGGGTCTGGGGGGAACTGTAAGAAGACGGGCTCGGGAAGGGTTTCCTCCCCCTCGTAGAACATCACCGCCGCCGTGAGGATGTCCCGCGCGCCCAGGGCCTGGGCCAGAAGGGCGGTGGGGATAAGCCCACCCCGGGCGATCCCCAGGATGAGGTCAAACTCCTCCCCCTGAAGCCTGCCGGCCAGGTGGCGAACCAGGCGAAGGAGCTCCTCCCAGGATAGGAAGAGCCTTTCCATCAGGGTTTATCCAGCTCAAAGGCCTGGTGCACTGCCCTTAAGGCGGCCTCTGCGTACTGGGCGGGGATGATGACGGAGATGCGCACCTCGCTGGTGGCGATCATCTCGATGTTGGCCCCGGTGGAGGCCACCGCCTGGAACATCCTGGCGGGGATCTCCGGGGCCGAGGCCAGCCCCACCCCCACGATGGATACCTTGGCGATATCGGGGCGGAGAAGGGCCTCTCCCCCGATCTCGGCCAAAACGGGCTCCAGGGCCTCGAGGGCCTCCTGGGCGAAATCCTTCTTCACGGTGAAGGCCATCTGCTGCCGGGAGGGATCGTGCCCGGGAACCCCCTGGATGATCATGTCCACGGCGATGCCCCGCTCGGCCAGGGCCTGGAAGACCTTGGCGGCAATCCCCGGCTGGTCGGGGATCCCGATAAGCCCGATCTGGGCGTGGTCCAGATCCAAGGCCGCACCCGTCACCACCTTGCCCATTTCCATGTTGACCTCCTTCACCAGGGTACCGGGGTTATAGGAAAAGCTGGAGCGCACGTGGAGCACCACCCCGTAACGCTTGGCATAGTACACCGCCCGGGGGTGGAGGACTCTGGCCCCCAGGGCGGCCATCTCCAGCATCTGGTCGTAGCCGATCACCTCAAGCTTCCGGGCCTCGGGAATCAGGTGGGGGTCCGTGGTGTAAACCCCTTCCGTGTCCGTGTAGATCTCGCACTCCTTGGCCCCCAGGGCGGCGGCGATGGCCACGGCGGTGATGTCGGACCCCCCCCGGCCCAAGGTGGTGATCTCCCCCTCGGGGGTGGTGCCCATGAAGCCGGCGATCACCGCCACATACCCCTGGTCCAGGGCCTCCTGGATGCGGTTTGGGTTCACCTCGAGGATCCGGGCATCGCCAAAGCGCCCATCCGTGACGATGCCGATCTGGTGCTGCACAAAGCCCCTGGCCGGGATGCCCATGGCCCAGAGTTGCATGGCGAGGAGGGCCACGGAAACCTGCTCCCCTGTGGTGGTGAGGAGGTCCAGCTCCCGGAAGGGAGGTCTCGGGTTCACCCGCTTGGCCAGGGCGATGAGCTCGTCGGTGGTGTGGCCCATGGCCGAAACCACCACCGCCAGCCTATGCCCCTTCTCCCGGTAGTGGGCGATGCGCTGGGCCACCTTGTGGATGCGCTCCAGGTCGCCCACGGAGGTGCCGCCATATTTTTGCACGACCAGGGACACGCTTGCCTCCTTTCCGCCCAAGGGGCGGCTTGAAAAGGAATATTATCACATTTGCCCCTTCACCCCAAGCCCCGTATCCTAAAGCGATGTGGGCCTGACCCTAGCCGAGTACCACCGCCTCACCCCCCTGCCCCGGCCCGGGGGGGTGCTTTACGTGAAGCCGGGGGCCCGTGGGTACCGGGACCCGGTTTACGAGGCCCTACAGGCTGCCGTGGCCCCCTTCGGCCAGAGGGCCCTGGACCTGAACCCCGGGGTGGGTCTGGCCAGCCTGCCCCTGGAGGGCCGGATGGAGGTGGACAGGCTGGAAACCTCGAGGGCCGCCTTCCGCTGCCTCCAGTCCAGCGGCCTGAAGGCCCGCCTGGCCCCTCCTTGGGAAGCGGAGGAAAACGCCTACGACCTGGTGGTCCTGGCCCTGCCCGCAGGCCGGGGCACCGCTTACGTAGAGGCCACCTTGGTGTCCGCCGCCCGGGCCTTGAGGATGGGGGGCCGGGTCTACCTGGCCGGGGACAAGAACAAGGGCTTTGAGCGCTACTTCAAGGAAGCCCGGGCCCTTCTGGGGTACGGCCTGGTCCTCAAGCGGGAAGGCCCAGTGCGGGTGGCCCTTCTGGAAAAGGAACGGGAAGCCCCACCTCTACCCTCCCTCTGGCACCCGTTCCAGGCAAGGCTTTTGGGGGAGACCTTCACCTTCTTCCACCTGCCGGGGGTCTTTTCCGCGGGGAAGGTGGACAAGGCCTCGGTGCTTCTCCTGGAAGCCCTGGTGGGGGAGGTAGGCCGGGAAGGTATCCGCGGCAGGCGCATCCTGGACCTGGGGGCAGGCTACGGAGCCCTCACCCTGCCCCTGGCCCGCCTGGGGGGGGAGGTGACGGCCCTGGAAGACGATCTGGTTTCGGTCCATTCCCTAGAAAGGAACCTGGCGGAAAACCGCCTTTCCGCCAGGGTGTTCCACTCCGATGTGGACGAGGCCTTGACAGAGGAAGAGGCATTTGACATCATAGTTACGAACCCCCCCTTTCACGTGGGGGGAGCGGTCATCCTGGATGTGGCCCAGGCCTTCGTGGAAGCGGCGGCGGCCCGGCTGAAGCCGGGCGGTGGGTTTTTCCTGGTGGCAAACCCCTTTCTCAAGTACGAGCCCCTACTGGAAGAGCGCTTTGGCGCTTTTAGGACGCTTTTGGTGAGGGAGTACAAGGTGCTTTTCGCTGAGAAGGCCAGACGGGGATAGCAACCCCAAGGAGGGAGGTCCGTGTTGAAGAAGACCAAGAACAAGGTGAAGCAGGTTACTGCCGGGGAAGAGGAAAGGATGGCCCTCCAGACCCAAGAATCCATGACCGCCACGGAAAAAGCGCCCAAGGCGGGCTCCGGGGGAACCACCTCGAAAAACCGGAAGAAGGCCCCACCGGCCCCCCTGGAGGCTAAAGAGGAAATCCCTCACGAGGAGGAAATGGCACCCCTGGCCCAGGATCCCCTCCAGGGAAGCTACCTGGAGGCCCCGGAAGAACCCCCCCTCGGGGTAGAGGAGCCCGACCTCGCCCCCGAGATCTTCCTGGACGAGCCCTTAGATCCCATGGCGGACGAGAGCTACTTGGAAGCCGATGACCTCCTCCTTCCCGAGGAAGGCCCCTCCCCGGACTATCTGGGCGAGGAGCTCTTCGAGGAAGAGGAGGAGCTTGCCCTGCCCAAGGTTTCCACCTCCGATCCCGTGCGCCAGTACCTGCACGAGATCGGACAGGTTCCCCTTCTCACCCTCGAGGAGGAGATCGAGCTGGCCAGGAAGGTGGAAGAGGGGATGGAGGCCATCAAGAAGCTCTCCGAGGCCACCGGTTTGGACCAGGACCTGATCCGCGAGGTGGTGCGGGCCAAGATCCTGGGTTCGGCCCGCATTAGCCAGATCCCGGGCCTGAAGGAGAAGCTGGACCCCAAGACGGTGGAGGAAATCGACCAAAAGCTCAAAAGCCTCCCCAAGGAACTAAAGCGCTACCTCCACATCGCCCGCGAAGGCGAGGCCGCCCGCCAGCACCTTATCGAGGCCAACCTGAGGCTGGTGGTGTCCATCGCCAAGAAGTACACCGGCCGCGGGCTCTCCTTCCTGGATCTGATCCAGGAGGGCAACCAGGGCCTCATCCGGGCCGTGGAGAAGTTTGAGTACAAGCGGCGCTTCAAGTTCTCCACCTACGCCACCTGGTGGATCCGCCAGGCCATCAACCGGGCCATCGCCGACCAGGCCCGCACCATCCGCATCCCGGTGCACATGGTGGAAACCATCAACAAGCTCTCCCGCACCGCCCGCTCCCTCCAGCAGGAACTGGGCCGGGAGCCCACCTACGAGGAGATCGCCGAGGCCATGGGCCCGGGCTGGGACGCCAAGCGGGTGGAGGAAACCTTAAAGATCGCCCAGGAACCGGTTTCCCTGGAAACCCCCATCGGGGACGAAAAGGACAGCTTCTACGGAGACTTCATCCCCGACGAGCACCTCCCCTCCCCCGTGGACGCCGCCGCCCAGAGCCTCCTGGCGGAGGAGCTGGAAAAGGCCCTTTCCAAGCTCTCCGAACGCGAGGCCATGGTGCTGAAACTCCGTAAAGGGCTGATTGATGGACGGGAGCACACCCTCGAGGAGGTGGGAGCCTACTTCGGCGTCACCCGGGAGCGCATCCGCCAGATTGAGAATAAGGCCCTAAGAAAGCTCAAGTACCACGAGTCCCGCACCCGCAAACTGCGGGACTTCCTGGACTAACCCTTAGCGGCTACCGAGGGGAAACCGGGCCACCTCGAGGAGGTGGCCCTCATCTTCGTCTCGCGCCAAGGCCACCTCCCTCACCATAAAGGAACGCCGGGGCGGCTTAGGAAGCTTCTCTACCAGCCCTTTGGCCTCCTCCTCGCTAAGCCCCAGGGCCAAGGTGATGTGGGGCAGGTAGCTGGGTCCTTCGATCTCCTTCAGGGGCGGGGCCAAGGGTTCCAGGGCGTGGTATAGGCGCCGGAAGGGGGTGCCCCCATAGGCCCTCAGGTAGACCACCCCCTGGGGGAAATACCCAAAGCCCCCCAGGCGTAACCGGAAAGGGGCATGCCCCCGGAGAATGCCCGCAAGGGCGATCTTCAAAGCTTCCTCCTCATAGGGCCAGTCAAAGGGTTGGCGCAGGTTAAGGTGCGGGGGGCCAAAGCCTCTTACCCCGTAAAGGGCCTGAAGCTCCTCCAGGAAACGCCTCAGGTCCTCCGGGGGCCACACCAACACCCCATACACGCCGCCAGTATACCCGCTGGGCCTACCCAACCTTCTTCGGGCTGACTCGAGGAAACCCTCCCTCAACCCGCTCCCCGGGGCATATTACCCTTGACTTAGGTGTTAACAGAGGTGTGTACTACCCTAGTAAGGAAGTGGCGTTTATGAAAAGAGCCCTACTGGCCCTGCTGGCCCTTGGCTTGATGGTGGCCCTGTCCAACAAGGAGGCCATCCAAAAGGAGTGGGAACAGAGCGCCCACAACAACGGGGTAAGGGGTTCAAAACCCTGAGCGAGGCCACGGTGGAAGCCTGGGCCGAGGGCGCCGCCCACTGCGCCCGTTGCCACAGCGAGCAGGGCTTCCTGACCTGGCTGGACCAGCTCAAGAAGGGCAATCCCGGGAACCTGGTGGGCCCGGACGGCAAGCCGGCCACCGTGGACTACCTCAAGTCCTTGGGCCTGACCCGGGACCAGGTCAAGCCCATTACCTGCAAGGCCTGCCACGATGAGGACGGGGATCTGCGCCTGGCCAACGACACCCCCATGCTTCCCTCGGGGTTTAAGGCCACGGCCGTGGGCAACGCTGCTTTGTGCATCACCTGCCACAACACCCGAAACGGCCGCATCACCTGGAACGCCGAGGACCCGGGCCGCTACACCTATCCCCACGCCTCGAGCCAAGGGGACGTGATCCTGGGCAAGAACGCCTTCTTCGTGGACGACACCAAGGAGTGGCCCAACCCCCACGCCTTCTTCACGGGGAACGCCTGCTCCACCTGCCACATGAGCCTGGCGGGGACCGGGGAGTACTCCAGCCACACCTTCAAGACCCCGGAGAATCTCTGCGCCTCCTGCCACGGCACCAAGTACACCAAGGAAATGGTCCAGGAAAACACCGCCCACCTCCTCTCCCTGCTGCGCAGCAAGGTGAACGCCCGGGTGCTGGCGGTAAGGGACCGCATCAAGACCGTGCGGGCCTACAACCCCGAAACCGGCCAGTTCACCCCCAACACCCCCGTCAGAGCTCCGGTTTACCGCGTGGACATCACCTCCATCGCCGGGCAGATCGCCTTCAAGATGACGCTCACCGACGGTACCGTGCTCTACAGCCAGCTTGGGGACATCCGGGACGAAAAGGGCCAGCCGGTCTTCCCCACCAAGGACCCCATCGTCCGGGCCAGCTGGAACTACCTACTGCTGGAGAACGACGGCTCCAAGGGCGTGCACAACCCCACCTTCACCCGCGCCGTCCTCCTGGCCACGCTGAACGCCCTTCAGTGATCCCCGCGCGGTGGCCCCGGGGGGTGTTCCCCGGGGCTTTTGGCCTTAACATGGGGACGTGAGCCGCACCTATCTCTACCGGGGCCGCATCCTGAGCCTGGCCCTGGAAGGCCGTTACGAGATCGTGGAGCACAAGCCCGCGGTGGCCATTGTGGCCGTGCGGGATGGAAGGATGCTCTTCGTGCGCCAGCACCGTCCGGCGGTGGGCTTGGCCCCCCTGGAGATCCCCGCGGGGCTCATAGAACCTGGAGAGGATCCCCTGGAGGCTGCCCATCGGGAGCTGGCCGAGGAAACCGGGCTTGCGGGGGATCTTACGCCCCTTTTCAGCTACTACGTCTCTCCAGGCTTCACCGACGAAAAGACCCACGTCTTTTTGGCCAGCAACCTGCGGGAAACCCAGGCCGTACCGGACGAAGAGGAGGAGATCGAGGTGGTCTGGCTAGAGCCGGAAAGGGCCTTAGAGATGCACCAGAAGGGCGAGGTGGAGTTTTCCGCCACCGGCCTGGTGGGCGTGCTTTTCTACCATGCTTTTCTCCGAGGTCGCTGACGTTCCCAAGGGGGCCAAGGTGGTGGCGGTGGGCTCCTTCGACGGGGTACACCTGGGCCACCAGCATCTCCTCCACCAGGCCCTGGCCGAGGCCAAGAGCCTCCACCAGCCCCTTCTGGTCTACACCTTTGACCCCCCCACCAAGGTCTTCACCCGAGGAGAGGGGTTCCTGATGGACCTCACGGAGAAGGTGGAGGCCCTCAGGGCCCTCGGGGTAGAGCTGATCCTGGCGGTGGCCTTTAACGAAGCCTTCGCCCAAAGGGAGGCGGGGGAGTTTTTGGAGGACCTCAGAAGGCTTGGAGCCAGCCGCATCTACGTGGGGGAGGATTTCCGCTTCGGCAGGGGCCGGAGCGGGGGTCCAGAGGACCTGGCCCAGGTGGCCCCTGTGCGTACCGTTCCCCTTTTGACCCTGGGAGGGGAGCCGGTGAAGAGCAGCCTCATCCGCGCCCTTCTGCAAGAGGGCCGGGTGGAGGAGGCCCGCCACCTCCTGGGCCGGCCCTACGGGGCCTACGGGGTGGTGGTGGAAGGGGACAAGCTCGGGAGGAAGCTGGGCTTTCCCACCGCCAACCTGGCTGTTCACCCCCAGAAGATCCTCCCCCCAGGCGTGTTCGCCGTGGAGGCCCAAGGATCCTTTGGCCGCTACAAGGGGGTAGCCAACGTGGGCACGAGGCCCACGGTAGACGGTATGGAAAGAAGGCTCGAGGTGCATCTTCTGGGCTTTGCCGGGGAGCTTTACGGGGAGGAGATGCGCCTGTCCTTCCTCAAGCGCCTGCGGGAGGAGAAACGCTTCGATAGCCTCGAGGAGCTCAAGGCCCAGATCGCCAAGGATGTGGCCTCGGCCCGCGCTTACTTTGGCCTCTAATACCACCCCAGCCTGGCTTCGCCAGGCTGGGAGCCCCGGTAGGCGGCCCAGCGCCCCTCCCTTTCTTCCTTCCTACTCCCGGTCGAAAAAGGTGAGCTTGGGGTACTTGTTGGCCCGCACCTCGTCCAGCCGCCGCACCGGGGTGGTGTAGGGAGCTCCCTCCAACCACTCCTTGGGCTTTTGCAAAAGCTCCCCCATGGCCTCGGCGAAGGCCTCGAGGGTCTCCTTGCTCTCCGTTTCCGTGGGCTCGATCATCAGGGCTTCCTTGACGATCAAGGGGAAGTAGACGGTGGGGGGATGGAAGCCCATCTCCAAAAGCCCCTTGGCCAGGTCCAGGGTGCGGAAGCCCTGGGGGGGCTGGGCCACGAACTCGTGCATGCAAGGGCCGTCGTAGGGCACCTTGTACCCCTTCTCCTTGAGGAGTTCCTTGAGGTAACGGGCGTTGAGAACGGAAAGGGCAGCAGCCTTCTTGAGGCCCTTTAGCCCCAGGGTGCGGATGTAGGCCCAGGCCCGCACCAAGGCCAGGAAATTCCCGTAAAAGCTCCGCACCCGGCCGATGCTCTTGGGAAGGTCAAAGTTCAGGTAGAAGCCCTCCTCGCCCCTCTCCACCGTGGGCACGGGGAGGTAGGGAGCCAGGTGGGCCTTCACCCCCACGGGCCCCGAGCCCGGCCCACCCCCCCCGTGGGGCACGGTGAAGGTCTTGTGCAGGTTCAGGTGGACCACGTCGAAGCCCATGTCCCCCGGCCGGGCCCAGCCCATGATGGCGTTCAGGTTGGCCCCGTCGTAGTAAAGCTGCACCCCGGCCTCCTTGCTGATGCGGGAGATCTCCAGGATGCGCCGCTCAAAAAGGCCCAGGGTGTTGGGGTTGGTGAGCATGATGGCGGCCACGTGGGGACCAAGCTCCCGCTTCAGTGCCTCGAGGTCCACCTCCCCATCCGGCCCCGAGGGTACCTCCTTCACCTGGTACCCCGCCATGCTGGCGGTGGCGGGGTTGGAGCCGTGGGCAGAATCCGGCACCAGAACCACTCGCCTCTCTTTCCCCTCCCCCCGGTCCTCGTGGTAGGCGCGGATGATGAGGATCCCGGTAAGCTCCCCGTGGGCTCCGGCGGCGGGCTCAAGGGTGATGGCGTCCATGCCCGTGAGGGCCTTCAAGTACTCCGAAAGCTGCCACATGAGCTCCAGGGCCCCCTGGACGGTCCTGGGATCCTGGTAGGGGTGGAGGTCGGCGAAAAGCCGCACCGCCTCCTCGTGGAGCTTGGGGTTGTACTTCATGGTGCAGCTACCCAGAGGGTAGAAGGTGGTGTCCACCCCCACCTGGCGGCGGGAAAGCCCCGTGTAATGGCGCACCAGGGTGAGCTCGTCCACCTCGGGAAGCCGGGGTGGGGCCTTGCGCAAGAACTTCTCCGGGATGTAGCGGGTGGCCTCAGGCGTTTCCTCCACCAGCCTCAGGCCCCGCCTTCCCGGGCGGCTTCGCTCAAAGATCAAGGGGTAGCTCATGCCAACACCTCCCGCATGGCCGCTTGTAGGGCCAAAAGGTCCTCCTCCCGGTGCAGCTCCGTGGCGGCGAAGAGGGCGAGGTTCTCCCCGTACTCCTTCGGCACCGGGGTGGCGGCGTGGAAGCCCCTTGCCGCCAAGGCCTCCCGCACCGC
The DNA here is from genome assembly GCF_000511705.1 of Thermus sp. NMX2.A1. Classification (NCBI taxonomy): domain Bacteria; kingdom Thermotogati; phylum Deinococcota; class Deinococci; order Thermales; family Thermaceae; genus Thermus; species Thermus sp. NMX2.A1. The sequence continues at coordinate 2,748 of NZ_ATNI01000032.1, read as the reverse complement.
CTGGGGTTCCTTGGGAAGCCTGAGAACAAACTCGTTGAAGAAGGGCTTTGGGGTGAAGGGCTCCACCCCCGGGATCTCCAAAAGAATCTCCCAGAGGCGGTGGGCCATGGCCACGCTTTTCAGGGCCACCTCCTTAAGCCCCAAAGGCCCCAAGGCCGCCAGGTACATGGCCCCCATGAGGGCGGTGAGCTGGGCGTTGGTGGTGATGTTGCTCTTGGCCTTGGCCCGGCGGATGTACTGCTCCCGGGCCTGGAGGGTGAGGATGTAGCCCCGCTTCCCCTCGGCGTCCACGGTTTCCGAGACCAACCGTCCGGGCATCTGGCGCACGAAGGCCTTCCGGGTGGCCAGGTACCCGAAGTGGGGCCCACCAAAGCCCATGGGCAGGCCCAGGGTCTGGCCATCCCCCACGGCGATATCCGCCCCATAGGCCCCCGGGGGCTCCAGAACCCCCAGGGAAAGGGGATCGGCCACCGCCACGAAAAGCGCTCCCACCCCATGGGCCCTCTCCGCCAAGGGGGCGAGATCCTCCAGGGCCCCCAGGTAGTTGGGGTTTTGCGCCACCACCGCCCCCGTGCCCTCGGGCACCTCCCCCAAGGGGGTGCGGCCCCCCTCCAGGGGCAGGGTGATGAGCTCCGCCCCCACCGCTTCCAAATAGCTCCTCAGCACCTCCCGGTACTCCGGGTGCACTCCCTGGGAAACCAGGACCCGCATCCTTCCCGTTTCCCTCAAGGCCAGAAGGACCCCCTCCGCCAGGGCAGTGGCCCCGTCGTACATGGAGGCGTTGGCCACCTCGAGGCCCGCAAGCTCCGCCACCATGGTCTGGTACTCAAAGGTAGCCTGCAAAACCCCCTGGCTCACCTCCGGCTGGTAGGGGGTGTAGGCGGTCAAAAACTCCCCCCGGCTCGCCAGGGCCTGGACCACGGGCGGGGTGTGGTGACTACGAACCCCACCCCCCAAAAAGGCCTTAAAGGCCGGTTGGTTTTTCCCTGCAAGCCGCTTGAGCTCCTCCAGCACCGCCCACTCCGGCAAGGGCTCGGGCAGGGCAATCTCGGGGTTTAAAACCTCCTTTGGCAGGTGCCGGTAAAGGTCCTCGAGGCTTCCGGCCCCCACCCGTTCCAGCATGGCCTGGATCTCTTCCTCGGTATGGGGCGTGTAGTCCATAGGATCATCCTTAAACAAAACCCCCGGGCCATTTGACCCGGGGCCACAGAAGGGCTCTGCCGCCCGGCTAAGGACATCCGGGCACCCCAAAGCCCAGAGCTCGCCATACCAGCCGCCTTACCCTTCGCTCTCCAAGACCTCCTGGTAGCCAGCGGCATCCAGCAGGTCATCCAGGTGCCCCATGTCCAAGGGGCGGATGCGGAAGATCCAGCCCTCCCCATAGGGGTCCTGGTTGATGAGCTCCGGGGTCTTCTCCAAAGCGGTGTTCACCTCTACCACCTCGCCCGATACTGGGGCATAGATGTCGGAGGCGGTCTTCACGCTCTCCACCACGGCCACCGCCTCGCCCTTCTCCACCTTGCGCCCCACCTCGGGTAACTCCACGTACACCACGTCCCCTAAGGCATCCTGGGCGTAGTCGGTGATGCCCACCAAAACCGTGTCCCCTTCGGGCAGGGCCCACTCGTGGGTCTTGGTGTAAAAGCGGTCCTTGGGTATGTCCATAGCGCCTCCTAACCCCCGCTATTTTAGCGGCACAAAGGGCAATGGGCTAAGGGAAGCCCCCGCCTTGCGCCCCCGAACCTCCACAAAGAAGGGCTCCTGCGCCTCCTTCTCCACGTAGGCCAGGGCGATGCCCTTTTCCAAGAGGGGAGAATAACCCCCGCTGGTCACCCGGCCCACCGCCCGGTCGCCGGAGTATACCCTATACCCCTCCCGGGGAATCCCCGCCTCCAGCACCAGGCCGACGAGTTTCTCAGCGCACGGCGTGGCCAGCATCGCCTCCTTGCCGTGGAAATCCTTCTCCTTCTTCACCACCCAGGCCCAGGGGGTGCAAAGGGGGTTGGTGTCGTCGGTAAGCTCGTGGCCGTAAAGGGGAAACCCCGCCTCCAGCCTCAGGGTGTCCCGGGCTCCCAGGCCCGCCGGGGTCGCTCCCGCCTCCAAAAGGGCTTCAAAGACCGCCTCGGCATCTTCGGGAGCCAGAAAGAGCTCAAAGCCATCCTCCCCCGTGTACCCGGTGCGGGCCAGGCGGGCGGGCCGGCCCGCCACCCGGGCGCTGAACACGTCGTTCCTTTTCCTTTGGGAAAGGTCGGCGTCGGTCAAGCCCTGGAGGAGGGAAGCCGCCTTGGGACCCTGCAGGGCCAGGAGGGCGGTTTCCTCGGAGAGGTCGGTGAGTTCCACGGCAAAGCCCCGGGAGAGCTCCTTAAGGTGGGCGAAGTCCTTGGCGATGTTGGCGGCGTTCACCACCATGAGGTACTCCTCCTCGCCGAGCCGGTACAGGTAGATGTCGTCCACCACCCCCCCTCGGGCGTTGGGAAGCATGGAGTACTGGGCCCGACCCACTTTTAGCTTGGCGGCATCGTTGGCCGTGGCCCACTGGAGGAAGGCCAGGGCCTCAGGGCCCTGGATGAGGAACTCCCCCATATGGCTCACGTCGAAAAGCCCAGCCCCCCGGCGCACCGCCAGGTGCTCCTCCACAATGGAGGTGTACTGCAGGGGCAAAGCGTAGCCGGCAAACTCCACCATGCGCCCCCCGTGGCGCAGGTGGGCTTGGTAAAGCGGGGTCTTCTTCATGGCAAGCCCCATCCT
>NZ_ATNI01000031.1:0-20002 GCF_000511705.1 Thermus sp. NMX2.A1 | reverse complement strand
TTCCTTGTGGAAGGGAAGCCCCTCAAGGTGCGGGGGGTAAACCTAGGGGTGGCCCTTCCAGGGCGCTTCCCCGCGGAGTTCCCCGAAGCCCTATGGCTTTACCGGGCCTGGCTGGAGCTTTTAGGCCACATGGGGGCCAATGCCGTCCGGGTCTACACCCTCCTGCCCCCCGCCTTCTACCAGGCCCTCCTAGGCCACAACCGGACCTACCCCGAGAGGCCCCTCTACCTCTTCCAGGGCGTCTGGACGGAACTCCCTGAGGAGGAGGGCTACGGGGACTGGGAGGGGCCCTTCCTGGAAAAGTTCCTCCTAGAAGGGCGGGAGGTCCTGGATGCCCTCCACGGCAACCTCCGCCGCCCGCCTCGCCCAGGCCACGCCCACGGGGACTACATCGCTGACGTCTCCCCCTGGACCCTAGGCCTCCTTGTGGGGCGGGAGTTTGAGCCCTACTCCGTGGCCGCCTACAACGAACGCCACCCGGGACGGGCCTACCGGGGGCGCTTTATCCAGGCCCTTCCCGAGGCGAATCCCTTTGAGGCCTATCTCGCCGAGGTCCTGGACCGCCTGGCCCAGTACGAATGGGAGGCCTACGGCACCGCCAGGCCACTTTCCGTATCCAACTGGCCCACCCTTGACCCCCTCCACCACCCCACAGAAAGCACCCGGGGAGAGGAAAAGGCCCTGAGAAAGGCAAGGGGCGAGCGGGTCCCTGAAGAAGCGATTAGGGAGTACAACAACGACCAGGTGAGCCTGGACATGGCCAAGATCCGGCCCCTGCCAGGAAGCCCCTTCACCACCTTCGCCAATTACCACGCCTACCCTTACTACCCCGACTTCATGAACCTGGACCCCACCTATCGCCAGGCCGTGGGGCCCTTCGGTCCCTCCAACTACTTCGGCTATCTCCAGGACCTGAAGGACCACCATGGGGACCAGCCCATTCTCATCGGGGAGACGGGGGTCCCAAGCAGCCGGGGCCTCGCCCACTTTCAAGCCCAGGGCTTCCACCACGGGGGGCACTCCGAGGAAGCCCAGGCAGCCATAGATGCAAGGCTCGTCCAGGAAGTGGAGGCGGCTGGTTTGGCTGGGGTCTTGGTCTTTGCCTTCCTGGACGAGTGGTTCAAGAAGAACTGGCTCTTTATGGACCTGGAATACCCCTCCGAGCGAGATCCCCTCTGGCACAACCTCCTGGACGCCGAGGAAAACTACGGACTCCTCGCCGCCACCGCCAAGGGGGCTTTTCGCCTAGACGGGAATCCCGAGGAGTGGGAAAAGGTGCCCTTCCTCTTCCGGGAGGAGGGCCGCTTCCTCAAAGCCCACGCCGACCCCGAGTACCTCTGGCTCCTCTACCGGGGCCCCCTGCCCCTAAGGGTTTACCTGGACACAGTACCGGGGGGAGTCAGGGTGGCCGAGGGCTTCGCGGCCGAGTTCGCCCTCGAGGTGGGCCCGGAAGGGGGTAGGCTTCTTGTGGAAAAGGGGTACTACCCCTACGAGGAGCTTTCCCACGGCCTTCCGGGGACGGAGTTCCTCCACTTCCGGGGCTTCACCAAACCTGGCGAGGGCCCCTTCGTCCCCTTTGTCCTGGAGCCCAACCGCCGCCGTACGGGCCGGGACGGCACCGACTACCCCCGCCACACCTACGAGCTGGGAGCACTGAAGCGGGGGGAAGACCCGGAGGGTGCCCGCGACCCCACCGCAGACTACGCCCTGGGGCCCGAAGGGCTTCTGGAGGTGCGCCTCCCCTGGGGTATGCTCCTCATCTCAGACCCCAGCCGCCCCACCGCCTGGTACGCCCCAGAGCCCATCCCCACGGAAGGCCTAAACTTCCTCCTGGAAGGAGCAGCGCCCCTCCGCTTCGCCTGGACCCCCTGGGAGGCCCCCGCCTTCTCCTTGCGGCTCAAGCCCCTTTACTTCCGCCTGAGGGAGGTTTGGCGAGGAGGGCCTTAAGGGGTAGGCCGAGAAGCCAAGCGGCAAGCAGGAAAACCCCAAGCCCTAAACCCCCCCCAAGCAGGAGGGGCAAGAGGGCTTGCCCTGCCTGGGCCACGGGGAAGACCCACCCCAGGACCCACCCGAGCAAGGCCACGGGAAGCCCTGCCAGTAAGGCTTTTAGAAGGAAGCCGGGTAGCTCGGGAATCCCCACCCCCTCCCGTTTAAGGAGGCGAAGGTAAAGGAAAAGCCCCAAATACCCCGCCAGGGCGGTGGCCAGGTTCAGGGCGAAAAGCCCGGCATCCTTGAGAAGCCAGTACCCCAGGGTGTTGGTGAGGAAGACCAAGGCGCTGGCGAAAACCGCCTCCCGTATCCGCCCCAGGGCATAGAGCCCCCTGAGGAGCAGGGTGTTCACCCCCCAGGGCAGGACGGCAAACCCCAAGGCGGCGAGGACCTGGGTGCTGTACGCCCGGTTCTCCGGGGTAAGGGGGCCAAAGAGGCCGAAGAGCAAGACCACCACGAAGGGAGCCAGGGCCACCAGCATCCCCCCGAGAAGGGAAAGAAGGAGGGTAAGCCGCTTCAGGGGACCCGTAAGAAAGCGGGCCAGCTCCTCGCCCTTCAGGGCACTCATCCGGGGAAAAAGGGCGATGGCGGGCGAGGTGGCGAAAAGCCCCAGGACCATCTGGAAGATCACCTCGGCGTTGTAGAACCCCGTGACCGCCGCCGGGGGGTAGCGGGTAAGGATGTGGGTGAGAACCAGGTTGAGAAACTGCCGCAAGGAGGTGGTGAAGGCAAAGGGCCCCATGCGCAGGAGGGCCGGGGCAATGGCCCGGTGCCAGCGCCACTCCAGGGCGTAGTTCCTGAGAAAGGGAAGCTGCACCAGGGCCTGGACCAGCCCCCCCAGGGCCACGGAAAGCCCCAAGAAGGTGGGGTCCCCGGGGAAGAGGGCCATGAGGCCGATGGCCACCAGGTTGAAGGCAATGGGTCCCAGGGCGTAGGGCAGGAAGCGCTCCTCCGCCTGAAGAAGAGCGGAGAAAAGAGCAGCCATGGAGATGCCCAGGAGAAAGGGCAAGAGAAGCCGGGTGAGGTAGACCACCTGCCCCAAGGCCTCCCCCTGCCGGAGGTGGCTTTCCTGGGCCACCAGCAGGTTCACCACCCAGGGGGCCAAGAGATAACCCAGGCCCAGGACCAAGAGGTTCACCCCGAAGAGAAACGCCCCAAAGCGCCGGGCAAAGGACCGGGCCTCCTCTTCGGGCAGGTTCTTCAGGAGAGGGATGAGGGCGTTTTGCACTGCCCCCTCGGCCAAAAGCTCCCGGAGGAGGTTCGGCACCCGGTAGGCCACGTTGAAGGCATCCTTCAGGGCGTCGGGGTACAGGGCGTTGAAGACCGCCTGGCGCACCAGGCCCAAGACCCTCGAGGCCAGGGTGCCCCCCATGACCAGGAGGACCTTACGCAGCATTCCCCTCCAGCACCTCCTGGAAGATGTCCAAGAAGTTCGCCTGGTTGACTACCGTGAGCCCATGGAGGGCGGAAAGCTCCTTGGCGCGGGCCTTGTCCATGCCCAAAAGCACCAGAAAGCTTTCCCTGGCGGAAAGCCCCAGGACCTTTTTCAGCCCCGCATACTTGGCGATATGGGCCTGGAAGTCCCCCGTCTTGGCCTCAAACCAGAAGAAGCGCTCCCCCACCCTGAGGAGCACGTCCAGCTCCATGGTGTCCCCGTTGGGCAGGGTAACCTGGTAGCCCACCGCCACCTCGTGGGCCAGGTTGCGGGAACGCAGGAACTTGCGGAGCCGCTCCGCCACGTACCGCTCCAGCCAGCCCCCGGTGAGGAAGTTCTGCACCCACCCCTCCGTGCTGGCCTTGGCCCGGATGCGCCGCTCCTCGCTTTTGTAGTGGTAGGAGGTGAGGAGGGCATACTGCTTGAGCATGGTGCAGAACTGGGTGGAGTTGGCGATCTCCTCCTGGGTGGCCTCGGAAAGGGAAAGCTCGAACTGACGCTTGGTGGAAAGGCTCTGCTTGAGGCGCTCGTAAAGCTTTTCCAGGCTGGGGTAGCGGTCCCCCAGGAACAGGCCCAGGCGGGTCAGAACCTTCTCCTTCTCCTCCTCTTCCTGGGGCTTCTTCACCACCTGGATGCCCAGGCCCTTCAGCCATTCCTCCAGCGAAGGTGCCTTTTTTGCCCTCGAGGGCTCCTGCACCCGGGTGGACGGGGCAGGAACTGCTCCCGCCTTCGTCCCCTCCACTTCCCCGGATTCCTTGAAAAGCCGCCAGATCTCCCGGGTCAAGGCCAGGAAACGGGTGCGCACGGGATCCTCCGCCCCTTCCAGCCCCGGCGGGGTAAGGCCCGCACGCAGGGTATCCAAAAGCCAGGCCTCCAGAGCTTCCTGCAGGCTCTCCCGGGCGGCCTCGAGGTGGGAAGCCTCCACGCGCAGGCCCAGCTCGGGAAGCTCGGCCACAAAACGGCCAGGGCCCAGGAGGTCGTACCGGGCCTGGGCCATGGACTTTTCCAAATAGCGGGTGAGAACGCCCACGAACCTAAGCATATCAAGGCTGAAAGGTTAAGCCCCGGGAAACCCGGGGCCCCTCTGGTGCCGGGGACGGGACTCGAACCCGTACGGGGGTAACCCCCCAGCGGATTTTAAGTCCGCAGCGTCTACCGTTCCGCCACCCCGGCGGGCGCCTTCCATACTACAAAAAGGGAGCCTCGGCGCCAAGGCGCAGGGTGAGGTCGGCCCCTAAAACCGCCTCCCCGGAGATGCGGTAGGGCACCCCCAACGCCTCCCCCAAGGCCTGGGCCAGGAGACCAGGCCCGTTTTCCAGCACCTCCGTGCGGGAAGGAGGCAGGTCCACCGGGTGGAGGATCACCCTCAGGCCGAGCTCCCTTAGCCTCGTGCGGGCTTTTTCCACCAGGGCCTCCTGCCCGGGTGCATAGACCAGGGCCACCAGCCGCCCCGTAAGCTCCCCCTTCTCCCCCGGCGCCTCCCCATCAAAGTAAACGGCCAAAAGCTGCCGCAGGGCCTCCTCGTCCACGTTCCAACCCCCTGCCCCGAAGTTCCCCGGCAAAAGGAGGCTTACCAGGTGGGGTTGCTTCATGGCGAAGCCCAGGATGGCTCCCTTTTCCTCGCGGGATAGGTCGGTTTGGAAGTAGGGCTCCACCGCCGCCACCGCACGGGGCAGGCGGAGCAACCCGGAAGGGGAAAGCACCTGCTCCTTCAAAGCGTGAAAGAAGGCCTGCTGGCGCTGGATCCGCCCGATATCCCCCAGGGCATCCTTGCGGAAGCGCAAATACCCCTCCGCCTTCTTCCCATCCAGCACCTGGCAGCCCGGCTCGAGGTCGATGTCCAGCCCCGCAGCGGAATCCCGGTAGCGCATGGGCTTCTCCACGCAGACCCTAACTCCCCCTAAGGCGTCCACCCCCCGGCGGAGGGCCTCCGTGCTCACCACCACGTACCGGTCCACCTGCACCCCGGTGATGCGGGCCACGGCCTCCTTCATCAGGTCCGGTCCCCCCCGGGGGCTTGCGGCATTTACCTTATGCCAGCCGTAGCCCGGAAGATTTACCCAAACATCCCGGGGAATGGAAAGGACCACCACCCGGTTGGCCCCAGGGTCCAGGCGCACCAGGAGGATGGTATCCGCCAGGCCCCGGAAGCGCTCCGGGGCCCTTCGGTGGTAGCCGGAGTACTCGGGGCTGGAGCCGTAGACCAGCACCGTTAGGGGGGCCTTTAACCCTTCGGGGGCTGGCAGGACCCCGTGCCGCACCACGGGGCCCAACAAGGGGTAGGCCCATAGCCCCACCGCCACCAACAAGGCCAAAAACAGGAGGAGAAGCGACCGCCGCACGGGGGCTTAGCATACAACCCCTGAGGTGAGGCGGATTAAGGGGGGAAGCAGTAGGTGGTGTCCGTCATCACCCGGTCGGCCTGGACGATGCCATAACCCGTCTGAGAAACATAGGTGCCATTATTGCTAGCGGTTTGCTCCAAGCAGAGCCTGATTTGGTCTGGGCTAGGTGCCTTTCCGTAAAGCGTTGCATATTTGGCCACGTAAAGGGCCGCTACCCCACTTACTTGAGGGGCTGCGAAGGAAGTCCCCCTCCAAGCTAAATAGTGAGCCTGAGAGGAGTAGTAAGGGTACGAGGCTCCCAAAGCCAAAGACCAAAGGCTTTCACCAGGACTCAAATTGCCGGCTGCGGCCATGACCAAATCCGTCTGGGTAGTGGAGTAGTTGGAGAAGTCTGAACGCGTCCCATTCAAACGGACCGAGCCCACTGCCAAGACCCCGGGGTAACGCGCTGGGTACATAAGCCCATCTGTCCCATCGTTTCCCGCCGCAGCCACCGGCAGACTGCCTTTGGAAAGGGCATAGCTCACCGCGTCCTGGACTATTCCGTCAAGGGGTGTGGGACTACCTAAGCTCAAATTGAGGACATTGGCTCTCTGATCCGCAGCATACCGAATGGCGCTACTTAGTACGGCACTGGTGGAGCTATACTCGTAACGCTGAGCACTTGTGTTCCAAACCCAAAAAAAGACCTTCAGGGGCAGCACCTTTACCCGGTTAAGCCCAACTCCCGGAATCCCCTCTCCGTTATCGGCTGTGGCTGCTACCATGCCAGCTACACCTTGACCGTGGTCGGGTTCATTCTCGCCGTACATAGCCCCGTTTGGTGGAGGGCTAGGGCGGAGGTCATCTTGGGGAAGACCGTCTGGGGTTAGGTTCCTCCCAGGAAGCAGGTTGTCCCTAAGGTCTGGATGATTGGGATTGAAGGCCGTATCCAACACGGCTACCACCGGGGTGCAGACCCACGAGCCGGCCCTTACAACATCCCACGCCCCCTCGAGGTTCATCTTTTGGTAGAAGGGGCGCACCCTGGAACCATCTAGCAAACTCGAGGGGTAAAGGGGATCGTTGGGTAGATAAAGGGAGAAGTAAAGGTAGTTCGGCTGCACATACCGCGCGCCTGCCTGGACGAGCTCTCTGGCTTTCACCCTCTCCTGACCCGCTGGTACCTTGACATGCAAAACCCCACCAGGCAAGGAAGCCTGAACCTGGATTTCTGCCACACGGGAGGTGAGGGCCTGGGGTGACAAACCTCCAGAAATGACGAGGAGTTCACCCGGCACATGCGGGGCTGTGAAGTCACCTACCCCATAGGGCGTGTTAACGGATTGCGTCTGGTCCCTCTGAACCGAAAGACCCGTAGGGACAGGCGAACAGGCCGAGGGCGGGGGCGGAGGAGGCGTTTGGGGGCACGCCGTGAGGAGAAGCGCCGTGGCTGCGAGGAGCGCTGGGAAAAGAACTCGCTTCATGGCCCCTACTCTACACGCTCCAAAGCCGGGTTTTCTTAACCTTGGCCTAAGGTTTCCGCCACCCGGTCCGCCAGCTTCTCCAGGAAGGCGAAGAACATGGGCCCGTAGTGGGCGAGCTCGTCCCCGTCCGTGGCCACCACGGGGAGGTCCCAGCCCCTTTCCCTGGCCAGGGCGCGGGCCTTCTCCAGGGGATTCCGGCCCCAGGGCTTGGGCTCGTAGAGGAAGAGGTCAGGCTTGCGGCGCTTTACCTCCTCGAGGTCCGGCGGGAAATACGCCTGGGGCACATCCAGGAAGATGGGCCTAAGCCCCAGGTGCAAAAGCGCCTGGGCGATGTAGCTCCCCCGGCCCACGGTGATGGGCCCGCCCAGGTCCATCTCAAAGTAGACGGAGAGGGCAAACCGGTCCTTCAGGGCAGCGTAGCGGAGGGCGAGCTCGTGGGCGAGGGCAGTAGCCCTTTCCTCCAGGTCCAAAAGGTGCCCAAGGGTGGATAGGTTCTCCAGGATCCCGTAGGGGCTTGTGGGCAGGGGGACGGCGTAGACGGGGAAGCCCTCTTCCTTGAGCCTAAGGGCCTGCTCCCGCTGAACCCCGGTGGAAAGAAGCACCAGGTCCGGCTTTAGGCTCCGAAGAAGCTCGGTGCGGGTCTTGGTGTAAGAGGCCAGAACCGGCAAGGAAAGCACCTCCGCCGGGCGGTGGCAGAAGGCGCTCCGGCCCACCAGGCGGTCCCCAAGCCCCAGGGCGAAGAGGGCATCGGTGAGGTTGGGGGCCAGGCTTACAATGCGCTCAAACCGGTCTGGGAGCTCCAGGGGGCCTAGGATCTCATGGAAGAGCTTCATCGCCTCAGGTCCAAGGAGCGGGCGTGGCCCTCCAAGCCCTCCGCCCGGGCGAGAAGGGCTCCCTTTTCCGCCAGGGTCCGCACGGCCCCTTCCGCAAGCCCCAAAACGGGAATCACCTTCAAGAAGTCCCGCACCGCCAACCCCCCCTGGAAGCGGGCGGTGCCCGAGGTGGGCATCACGTGGCTGGGCCCGGCGATGTAATCTCCCAGGGCCTCGGGGCTACCCTCCCCCAGGAAGACTCCCCCGGCGTTTTGCACCCTTCCCAGCCAGGGCAGGGGATCCGCCAGGGCCAGGCAAAGGTGCTCGGGGGCGTAGAGGTTGGCCAGTTCCAGGGCCTCCTCGAGGTCCTGGGTGAGCACCAGGCCTCCTCGCTCCAAAGCCCTCTTGGCGATCTCCGCCCGGGGCAGGCCCTCCAGCTGGCGGGAAAGCTCCACCTCCACCCTCTCCAGGAGGGCCCGGTCGGGAGAGAGGAGCCAGGGCTCGGAGTCGGGGCCATGCTCCGCCTGGGCCAAGAGGTCAGCGGCGAGAAGCCTAGGAGAGGCGGAACCGTCGGCGATGATAAGGGTTTCCGTGGGTCCCGCCAGACCATCCAACCCCACGGTGCCGAACACCTGCCGCTTGGCCGCCACCACGTAGGCGTTGCCCGGCCCCACGATCTTGTCCACCCGGGGAACCCGCTGGGTGCCGTAGGCCAGGGCGGCGATGGCCTGGGCCCCACCCATGGCGAAAAGCCGGTCCGCCCCGGCCACCCAGGCGGCAGCCAGCACCCCGGGGTGGACCCTTGGGGGACTGGCCACGATCACCTCCGCCACCCCGGCCACCTTGGCGGGCACCACGCTCATGAGGAGGCTGGAAAGAAGGGGGGCGCTCCCCCCAGGGACGTACACCCCCACCCGGGAAAGGGGGCGGACCAGCTGGCCCAGAAGGCCGCTGGCATCCGCCTTCAAAAATCCCCCCTTGGCCTCTTCCCGATAGAAGGCCTCTATGCGCTCCTTGGCGGTCTCCAGGGCGTCCCTGAGTTCCTCGTCCAGATCCTCGTAGGCCTGACGCCAGGCCTTCTTGGGAATCTCCTCCACGGGGTGGCCGTCCAGATCCAGGCTGAAGCGGTCCAAGGCCGCATCCCCTTCCTCCCGCACCGCGGCCAGGATACCCCGCACGATCTCCTCCACCGTGGGGTCAAAGGAAAGGCCCCGACGGGCGAAGCGCTCCCTCACCTCCTCCGCGCGGTAGATCATGCCTCCACTATACCCAGCGGCGGCGCCTTTTCACCTCCTCCACCCCCTCGAGCACCGCCTCAAACACATGGTCCTGCACCTGCTGGGCCATCCTTACGGGAAGCCCTTCCTCCAGCTCCACCAGGGTGAGCCCCGGGCGAAGGCGGTAATGCCTGCGCATGCGCCCATTCACCTCGAGGTCCGCAAGCCTTTCCACGTACACCCGGCCCCCGGGCATGGGAAAGCGGGCCACCCCTCCCGGCTCCAGGGCCAGGCGGGGCAGGGCCAGGAGGAGGGAGAGGGGGTCGTGGTAGGGAGCCACGAAGGGCAGGGCCACGCTCTCCTTGCCCTGGGTGACCAGCACCACTCCTTCCTCCTCCAGCCTCTCCACGGTGAAGACCCGGCTCTCCCGCCCCTCCACCCGCTCGGCGAAGTACAGGGAGAAGCCCTCGGCGTCCGTTTCCGTCTGCCAGCGCTGGCGGGTCTTGGGCAGGGGCAGGTTCACCTCGGCGGTGAGGGTGGCCTTCACGCCTCCTCCCGGCAGAGGGCGCACCTCTAACCTTCCCTCCCCCGCTTCCTCCCCGGCGAAGAAGTAACGGTACACGTAAACGGCGGGGTGCTCGGTCATGGCCTTAGCGTACCTTGATGACCAGGGGCGGACCCGGCACCTCCAGGAGGTAGTCCACGGGATCGCGGCCCGCCACCCGGATGCGCAAGCGGTATACCCCCTTCTGGTCAAACTCCGCCCGGCCTGGGGCGGTGAGGAGCAGCTGGCCGGGCGCCATCCTGGAACCCTCCGGCACCTCGAGGAGGTAGACCTCCGCCCGCTCCGTGGGGGGATCGGTGCGGAACTCCATCACGTAGCTCCCTCCGGAAGGGGAGGAAGGGCGAAGGAACAAAAGGGCCAGACCCAAAAGCACCACGGCGCCCAGAAGCCCCAAAAGCAAGGTCCGCCTTCTGGGCCGCGGAGGTTCCACCACGGTAAAGGGAGGCTCCTCGGGCTCCTCGATGCGGATGACCCGGGGCCGGCTTGGGGTCTTGCCCTCGGGGGGCGTGGTTTCCTTGGTTGGAGACACCTCCTGGCCATTTGAGGCTTCGGGAACCGGGTCTACGCTCAGCACCTTCCGCGAGGCGGAAGGGAGCCTGGGCTCCTCCTCGGGCTTGGAGGAGGCATCCTGGAGGGGCCGATCTTCCTGTCCAGGGGTCTCCGGGGTCAGGGCCTCGGTCTCCTGTACACCATGGGCATGGGCGGGCTCAGAGAAAAGAACCTCCAGGGGGTCCTCCTTGGCCTCAATCCTTTCCAAGGTTTCTCTTAAGGGAAACTCGGGATAGCGCTCTCCGGCCAAGGCTCGAGCCAAAGCGGCAAGGGCCTTCTCCGGCTCCCCGGAAAGCTCCTTAAGCCCCACCCCGGCCAGCCACACCCGCTTGCCCTTCACCAGGCAAAGCTCGGGGATGGGGGCATGGGACACCCCCTGGGCCTTCAAGGACGCCAGAATACGGGCCATCTCCCTTACCCAATGCTCCAGGCGCTCCAGATCCGCCACCCCCAGGTACTGGCTTAAGGGAACCGCCCCGATGGGCCACTCCAGCACCCAGGCCTCCGGCGTTTCCTCCAAAAAGGGAAGTACCCCCTCCCCCAAAGCCGGTACCCCCTGAGCCCCCTTGAGCACCATCACCGGCATCCCGGTGTGGGTATCCTGGCCTTCGTAAACGACCACGGAAGCAATCCGGACAAGAATGCGCCGCAGCCAATAGTTGCCCAAAACCTCCATCCCTACAAGTATAGCCGCTTTAACCTGCGCCAGCCCTTGAGCCAAGCCATCACTCTCCCGAGGCACCAGCAATCCCGGGATAACCCACCCGGCCCTGGGCCCTGACAAGGGCCGCCCTTTACCTGGCTTTGCCCTCCCTCCCGGCTATATAATCTCCCAAAGGTAGGGCCCTTAGGCCGGAAAGGAGCGGGGATGGAGTTCAAGATCACGCTGACCACGGAGGAGATCGTTCGGGGCTTGAAGCATTACCGCCGCATCGCCAAGCAGGACGTTCTCCGGGCGCCGGAAACACCGAATCCGGAGGTCTTCCGCCGCCATGCGGAAGCCCGGCGCGAGGTCTACGCCAAGCTGGCCGAGGTGGCGGAGGCCGAGGGGCCGGAGGCCGTGGTGCGGTACGCCCTGGAGCTCTACAAATCCCTGCCCTTTGTCACCGGCACCCCGGAGGACCAGTACCCCGAGATCAAGGGCCAGGAAAACGCTTTAGAGAACTTCTTCCTCATGATTGGCTTGGACCCCAAGACCCGGCGGGAGGCCCGGAAGGCCCGGAAACCCCTGCAATGACCCTGGAACTATTACAAGCTCAGGCCAGGGCCTGCACCGCCTGCCGCCTGGCGGAAGGCCGCACCCAGGTGGTCTTCGGGGAAGGGAACCCTGACGCCCAGCTGATGATCGTGGGGGAAGGGCCGGGCGAGGAAGAGGACAAGACAGGGCGCCCTTTCGTGGGGAAAGCGGGGCAGCTTCTCAACCGGATCCTCGAGGCCGCCGGCATCCCCCGGGAATCCGTGTACATCACCAACATCGTCAAGTGCCGCCCCCCGGGAAACCGCGCCCCCCTGCCCGACGAGGCCAAGGTCTGCACGGACAAGTGGCTCCTCAAGCAGATCGAGCTCATCGCCCCCCAGATCATCGTCCCCTTGGGGGCGGTGGCGGCGGAGTTCTTCCTGGGGGAGAAGGTTTCCATCACCAAGGTGCGGGGGCAGTGGTTTGAGTGGCACGGAATCCGGGTCTTTCCCATGTTCCACCCCGCCTACCTCCTGCGAAACCCAAGCCGTACCCCGGGAAGCCCCAAACACCTCACCTGGCTGGACATCCAGGAGGTGAAGCGAGCCCTGGACGCCCTCCCCCCCAAGGAGCGCCGCCAGGTGAAGGCGGTAAGCCAGGAACCCCTCTTTTAAGCCCGGCTCCAGGGGGTGTAGAGGACGGGCAGGGGGCTCACGAAGGGCTCGGCGTAGTCCACCCCCAGGTAGTTGCCGAAGTGGCGGCGCATGGCCTTCCTGGCCTCCACCCCCTTAGGGCCCACGGTTTCGCTGGCTGCCTCCCCGGAAAACTGGCTCCTGTAGGCCAGCACTGCCTGCTCCCACTGATCTATGAAGGCGGAGATCTTCACCAGGAAGCTCGGGGTAAAGGGATGGTTTCCAGGGTAGAAGAAAAGCCGCTCCACCCGGTGGGGCTCCCCCTCGAGGGGGGCTTTCCTGAGGCCTGCCAGATGCACCGCCGCCACCGCCAGGCGGCTTGCTGCGGTGTGGTCGGGGTGGCGGTCGGCCTCGAGGGGAGCGAGGACGATGCGGGGCCTAAGCTGCCTCAAGGCCTGGGCAAGCTTAAGGCGTTGCTCCAGGACATCCCCAAGGCCCCCATCCGGCAGGCCCAGGTTGCCCCTATAGTCCAGACCCAGGATACGGCTTGCCTCCTCCACCTCCTTGGCCCTCTCCTCCGGCGTACCCTTGGAGCCCATCTCGCCCCGGGTGAGGTCCAAAATCCCCGTGCTGAGCCCCTCGGCCTTGGCCCGGGCCAGGGTACCGCCGCAACCCAGCTCCCCATCGTCGGGGTGGGGAGCGATGACCAAAAGGTCAAGCATCCCTCACCTCCACCCGCTCCCCAAGCCGCCTCTCCCTCCCCTCCTGGAGGCGCTTTAGGTTTTCCCGGTGGGTCCAGAAAAGGAGGAGGGCCATGAGGAACACCGTGGCCACCTCCCAAAGGGGCCTGCCCAAGGCCAGGGAGAGGACGAAGGCCGCCACCCCCCCGGTCATGCTCCCCGCGGAGACGTAGCGGGTGAGGAGGATGACGCTTAGCCCTATGGGAAAGGTCCAGAGGGCCAAGACGGGGTCCAGGAAGAGGAGGGTGCCGAAGCTCGTGGCCACCCCCTTCCCCCCGCGGAAGCGGAGGAAGACCGAGTAGTTGTGGCCCAAAACCGCCATCAGGGCCACCCCGCCCAGCATCCAGTCGGAAAGGCCAAAGGCCCGGGCCACAAGGACGGCGATCCCGCCCTTGAAGACGTCAAAGAAGGCCACCACCAAAGCCGGGCCCCAGCCCAAAGCGCGCAGGACGTTGGTGGCCCCGATGTTCCCTGAGCCCACCTTGCGCAGGTCCACCCCGTAGGTGCGGGCCACCAGCACCCCGGCGGGTACGGAGCCGAAGAGGTAGGCGAGGAAAAGGACCAGGAACGCCGCCCCCATGCCAGAGATTCTACCCCCCCATTTGGGGGATGCGCAGGACCCCGGGGTCTATTAAGCTAGTTCCTAATGGGTAAGAGCCAAGGTGTAACCCTACTGGAGCTCTTGGTAACCCTTGCCGTTCTGGGGATCGCTTTAACCATAGCCGCCCTTAACCTTCGCCCCTTGTACGACCCCCCTTCCGACGCCGTGTCCCGCACGGAAGGGTACCTGAAGCAGGTTAGGGCGAAAGCTATGGCCACCACTTCGGCCTACAGGGTTTCCGTGAACGGCAACCGCCTCGAGGCCGCCTACGCGGGCACCTGCCGCAGTCCATCCTTTACCCCAGACCCCGCCCTTCAGATGGAACTCCCCCAGGGCGTCTCTGCAGCCCTAACCCCTGGCGGTGCCGCCCTCTGCTTCACCAGCCGGGGCCTCCTGATGCTGCTGAACGGGGGGAGCTATACAGGGGAGCCCATCCTTACCCTTCGCGATACCCCGGGCCGGAGCAAGGCCCTCAAGCTCTTGCTAGGTGGGGGGGTGGTGCGGCAGTGAAAAGAGCCAAGGGGCTGACCCTCGTGGAGGTCTTGGTGGCCCTGGCCATTCTGGCCCTCATCGGACCGGTGCTGGCCGGCTTCATCGGCTACCTGCGCATCAACACCCGGGCGGAGGTGAGGAGCCAAGCGGTAACGCTGGCGCAGGAGCGTTTGGAAAGCCTCAGGCTGATCAATCCCCAGACCCTCCCCCAAGGAGGTTGCCAGGAGGAGACTCGGTCCCGGGGCGGGCGCACCTACACGGTGCGAACCTGCTACTGCGAGAACCCAGGCTTATGCGGGGCCGGGGCACGGCATCTGGTGGTCCGGGTCTTCCTCTCGGGAGAGACCACACCGGTCTACCAGGTGGAAACGGTCTATACCCAGCTCAGATAGGGGTGAGGCATGCGCGGTAGAGGGTTTACGCTAGCGGAGCTTCTAGTGGCCTTGGGTATCGGGGGGCTCCTCCTCGGGCTTCTCCTCAGCACCACGCTCGGCAACCGGCGCCTTTATGTTCTGGACCAGAGCCGCACCGCCGTCAACCAAAACCTGAGGGCGGCCCTGGACATCCTGGTAGCCGACATCCGGCAAGCGGGAGAGCGGTTGCCCGGCGACTTTCCTGCGGTAGAAGTGCGAAACGGAAACGAACTCGTCCTTCGCCGGAACCTCCTGGACGTGAGTTTGGCCGTGTGTGATCAGAACGGCATCAACGGAAACCAGGACAACATTCCCGTGGCCGATAAGAACCCCCCACCGAACGCCACCCCGGCTTACCTTGATGCCTGCGCCTTCCGCGACACCAACGGGAACCGCTACGATGACCGCATAGAGATATGGCAAAGCTATCGCTGCAATAGCGATGGGGTGCCCGGGTGCAACAATGGAAACCGCCGGGAGGCGGTGCGGGCCTACATTTACGATCCCGTCAACAAACGTGGAGAGTGGTTTGAATACGATGCCGAGGACGGATCTGGGGTGAAGATTCACAAAGGAAACAACGAGCGGTGGCAAAACAGCTACGGCCCCCTCTCCCGGCTCTACATCCTGGAGGAGCGCCGTTATTACCTAGAGGGAGGCATCCTGAAGCTTGCGGAAAACGGCCAGGAAGGCAAAGGCCTGGTGGCGGATGTCACGGGCTTCCAGGCCCGGGCGAGGGCTAACGGGAGCTGGTACACTGTTTTTCCCCCTCCCAACCTAAACTGGCGCACCTTGGAGGCGGTGGAGGCCACGGTGCAGGTGCGCATCGGAAGCGTGGCGCGAACAATGACCACCCAGGCCGTGCCGAGGAACGTTTTCTCGCAGTGAGGAGGGCTTATGCGCAAGGGATTCGCGCTGGTGAGCACCCTGATCATGCTGGTGGTCCTCATGGCCTTGCTCACGGCCTATTTCGTCCTCACCCGGGTGGAGCTTGGGACCACCCAGGCCAGCGTGCGCCAGACCACGGGCTTCTACGCCGCCGAAGCGGGGCTTAACCTTCGGGCGGAGGAGATCCGGGCTAAGTTCCTGGGATACAATCGGCCCCAGGGTACCAGCCCCTCCCCTACCAACCCCTGTCAGGGAAGCAACTGGGGCTCCGGGGACTTCGCCTGCAAGACCTACACCTTCTCCGGGCGCACGGTGCGTACCTACGTGGTGGAGGATCCCAACAATCCCCGGAACGTCACCATCCCTCCCGGGGAGCTCTACGAGAACCTGGACGCCCAGGAGTACCGCTACACCCTCTTTTCGGAAGCCCTGGGCCCGGACGGAAGGACCGAGGTGGTGCTGGAGCTGGTCTTTAAGAGCCGCCTGGTCCCCATGTTCCAGTTCGCCGCCTTCTACAACAAAGACCTAGAAATCCTTCCGGGGCCCGACATGACCCTCAACGGCCGGGCGCACACCAACGGCGACCTGTACCTAAACGCAGGGAACACCCTCACAATCCAAGGGCAGGTGAGCACCGCAGGCACCCTCTACCGGGGCAGGAAGGACGACAACTCCTGCGGCGGAACCGTGAACATCTATAAGGAAAATAACCAACCCGCACCTCTGCCCTGCAATCGCCAAAACTCGCGCCGCTCCTTCAGCCAGGGAGATGTGGGGGCTTGGGGGAGTCGTATCCAAATCGGGGTCAACCCTGTGACCGTGCCCCCTCCGGAGAAACTGGACCCACTCCCTGGCAAGACCTATTGGGAGAAGGCCGAGCTGCGGCTGGGCCTGGACCTTTTCTCCACACCCCCGACCGTGAAGGTCTACCGCGTGCAAGGAGGAGCGAACGTCAACGATGTCATAGCGACAACGGCCCTCAATGCCTGCGTAGGTGCCGTGGGCACCTCGGATACCTTCTACAACTGGCGGGAGGGGAAGCGGATACGGATGCTGGATGTGGACCTGCGGAAACTCCTGGACTGTGTGCACCTAAACCCGCTCGCCTTCGGCTTCCGCCTGGACGACGACACGGAGGGGGGGCTTGTCTTCCACTTCACGGTCTTTGGACCAGACTCCAACCGGGTCAACAACTACGGGGTGCGGATCAAAAACGGGGCAGAAATTGCCTCTACCCTTCCTGGAGCCCCAAGGCCTAGGGGCCTGACCGTTGTCACGGACCAGGCCGTCTACATCCAGGGAGACTTCAACAAGACCAACTGGATTCCGGCGGCCTTCCTGGCCGACAGCCTTAACATTCTCTCCAACGCTTGGACGAATGACGCCAAAAGCTACCAAACCCTAAGCCAAAGGGTAGCTAGCGACACGGAGGTGAACGCCGCTTTTCTGTCCGGGACCGACATTACGGGAGGCGAAGAGGGCCCCTCCGGACAGAATAAGGGCAACTACAACGGCGGCCTGGAGAACTATCCCCGCTTCCACGAAACTTGGAGTGGCAAAACCCTAACGTACAGGGGTTCTTTTGTGAGTCTGGGTACTCCGAGGCACGTCAACGGACCTTGGTGCGGTACGGGGGGAAGAGGTACCTATGACCCTCTTACGGGCCGGATCAGCGGGAGGAGAGGTTGCAACATCTACGATCCTCCCACTCGGAACTGGTCCTACGAGGTTCGGTTTTCTCAAGGCCAACTCCCACCCCTTTCGCCGCGGTTCGTCTACCTAAGGCAGGAACGCTTCCTGAGAGAGTTTGAAAGGCCGTGAGGAGGTAAACTTCCTAGCTGCTCGCCGAGGTGTAGCTCCTCAAGGCCAGGCGGAAGAACCCCCGGGCCAGGGCCAAAAGGCTAAGGGCGAGGAGGAAGGCGGCAAAGGGGGCCTCTCCCCTCCCCAGGGCCGCTTCCGCGGGCACGGTGGTGAGGAAGGCCACGGGCACCACGAAGGTGAAGAAGACCCGGTAAAGGGCGGGATAGCTCCCCACGGGAAACCGCCCCGCCTCGAGGAGCCCCCGCAGGACTTCGGTGACGTTGTAGATCTTCACGAACCAGATGCTGGTGGTGGCGAGGAGGAACCAGAGGCTGTAGAGCATGACGCTGCCCAAGGCCAGGTAGAAGAGGAAGAAAAGGTAGCCTCCAAGCCCAAGGCCAAGCCGCTCCCCCGCGTAAAGGAGAAGCCCCATCCCCAAGAGGAAGTCCCCCAGGCCCCAGGGGGAGAAGGCGCGGAAGGAGAGCCAGAACTGGGGGTCTATGGGCTTGAGGAGGACGAAGTCCAAGGTCCCCTGCTGCACGTGTTCCACGATCTTGTTGAGGTTGGGGGCGAGGAGGGTGCTCGCGAGGCCCTGGAGCAGGGTGAAGGCGGAAAGGACCAAAAGGGCCTCCTCCAGCCGCCACCCCCCGGGCCTATACCCCCCCTGGTAGAGGAGGAGGAGGCCGAAGAGGGCGCCGAGGAGGGTGAGGAAGGAGGAGAGGAGGCCCAGGTAGAAGTTCGCCCGGTACTCCATCTCCGCCGCCAAGGAGGTGAGGAGAAAAAGGCGCAAAACCCGGAGGTAGCGCACCCTCCCAAGGTAGACTTGGAGGCATGGTGGGCGCAAGCCCCATCGTGGTGGCGGAAGACCTCACCCGGCACTACCGGGTGGCCCTGAAGGAGGACTCCCTCCTGGGGACGCTCCGCCACTTCCTCCGCCGACGCTACCAGACCATCCGGGCCGTGGAAGGGGTCTCCTTCCGGATCCTTCCCGGGGAGGTGGTGGGGTTTTTGGGCCCGAACGGGGCCGGGAAGACCACCACGCTCAAGATGCTCACCGGCCTCGTCCACCCCACGAGGGGCAAGGCCCTGGTGGCGGGGCACGTGCCCTGGAGGAGGGAGAAGGCCTTCCTCAGGAAGATCACCCTGGTCATGGGCAACAAGCAACAGCTCATCTGGGACCTCCCCGCCATGGACTCCTTCCGCCTGAACGCCGCCATCTACGAGATCCCGGAAGGGGAGTTTAGAAAGCGGGTCTTGGAGCTTGCGGAGATGCTCTCCCTCACGGAGAAGCTCCACCAGCCCGTGCGCAAGCTCTCCCTGGGGGAAAGGATGAAGGCCGAGCTTCTGGCGGCCCTTCTCCACCGCCCGGAGGTGCTCTTTCTGGACGAGCCCACCCTGGGCCTGGACGTGAACGCCCAGGTGGCGGTGCGGGAGTTCATCCGGGAGTACAACCGGCGCTACGGGGCCACGGTTCTCCTCACCAGCCATTACATGGCGGACATCGCCGCCCTGGCGGAACGGGTCTTGGTGATCCACCAGGGAAGGCTCCTCTACGATGGACCCCTGGCAGGGCTTCTGGAACGCTTCGCCCCCTACCGGGAGGTGGGGCTCACCCTGGCCTACCCCCTGCCCAGGGAAGCCTTCCTGGCCTTCGGGGAGGTCAGGGACCTCGAGGGCCTAAAGGCCCGGCTTCTGGTGCCCCGGGAGAGGCTTACGGAAAGGGTGGCGGAGATCCTTAAAAGCCTTCCCGTGGAGGACCTAGAGGTGCGGGAGCCCCCTTTGGAAGAGGTCATCGCCCGGGTGTACAAGATCGCCCCTTCGGGGCTGAGCGAAACCCCCGCCCTGGAGGAGGCATGAGGAAAGCCAAAACCCTCCTCGCCGTCTACCTGGCCTACATGCTGGAGTACCGGGCGGAGCTCTTCCTCTGGGCCTTGGCCGGGGCCTTGCCCCTGATCCTCCTCGGGGTCTGGACCGAGGCAGCCAGGGGCGGGGAGTTTGCCCTGTCCCCGGGGGAGTTTGCCCGTTACTTCCTCATGGTCTTCCTGGTGCGCCAGGCCACGGTGGTCTGGGTGGTGTGGGAGTTTGAGCGGGATGTGGTGGAAGGGCGGCTTTCCTTCCGGCTCTTAAGGCCCCTGGACCCCTTTTTTGACCACCTGGCGGCCCACGTGGCCGAGCGCCTGGCCCGGTTGCCCTTCGTGGTGCTCCTCACCCTCCTCTTCTTCTGGCTCTTCCCCGAGGCCCGCTTTGTGCCTGAACCTGGCCCCTTCCTCCTGGGGTTCCTTTTCACCCTTTTGGCCTTTTTGCTCCGCTACCTGATGCAGTACACCACCGCCATGCTCACCTTCTTCACGGAGCGGGCGGTTTCGGTGGAAGAGGTCTTCTTCCTCCTCTACCTCTTCCTCTCCGGCACCATCGCCCCCCTCGAGGTCTTCCCCGAGCCCCTAAGGACCCTAGCCCTCCTCACCCCCTTCCCCTACCTGGTCTACCTGCCCGCAGCCCTTTTGGCCGGGCAAAAGGTGGATCTGTTCCCGGGGGTTTGGGTGATGCTCTTCTGGGGCGTAGCCTTTCTTCTCCTCTGGCGGCTCTTGTGGCGCATGGGGCTAAGGCACTACTCGAGCCAAGGAGCATAATGAGGGTATGGCCACCCGCTACCGCTTCCGCGTGGAGGAGTTTGAGCGGGCCTTCCGGGATGTGCCCCGGGTGGAGCTCCTAAGGGGAGAGGTCTACCAGATGAGCCCGATTGGACCCAAGCACTTTCTTGCGGCGATGCGCCTGGATCACAGCCTGAAGGAGGCCCTCCAAGGCAAGGCCTTGGTGGCGGTGCAGTCCCCCCTTCATCTTTCAGAGGATTCCGAGCCAGAACCCGATCTCCTGGTGCTTC
>NZ_ATNI01000030.1:0-2383 GCF_000511705.1 Thermus sp. NMX2.A1 | reverse complement strand
CCCCCGATGCCAACTGCCCCGATAGCCGCGAGTAGTCCCCACACGCGTGGGGATGGCCCGAACGGGGGCTCGATATTCCCGACGAGGAAGAAGTAGTCCCCACACGCGTGGGGATGGCCCGCCTGAGGGGAGGCGGCGCGGGAAGGGTATACGTAGTCCCCACACGCGTGGGGATGGCCCGGCGGGAGCCCTCATCTCCCGGCATCCGAAGGCGTAGTCCCCACACGCGTGGGGATGGCCCGAGTTGGGACCGCTTAACGCTCAATAATCCAGCGTAGTCCCGATACGGGCGGCGATGGCCCGGTAAGGGGAGCAGTGAAAAGGCTTTTGCGCAAGCGCTAGAGGGCAAGTAGCTTCTCGAGGGCCTTGAGGTAACGGCCCTGTCAAGGAGCCCTCCCCACCGGGTTTGGGGCCACTCTCCGCTTAGGGATGCGGGCTCAAGCCTAATACCCTCCCCGGGCTAAAGCACTGGGTGTGGTGCGCGAAAGCCATCTTTCGCGAACATGTACCTGGCACCCTATGCTTGGCTAACCGGAAGCGGTTTCGGAATGTTGAGGGAGATCCCGGAGCGCCTATTGGCCCTGGGGGTGGACCTGGTCACCGGCGGGAACCACTCCTGGGATGGACCCGAGATGGAGGCGGTGCCGGGCCACCCCCGGGTCCTGCGCCCCCTCAACTACAGCTCGGCCACCCCTAGGAAGGGCTTCGCGGTTTTAGAACAAGTTGGGAACCCATACCCATGTCCCCACCCTGGACACCCGGGTGCTGCCCAAAGGTACAGCCTACGTCTCCGACGTGGGGATGACCGGCCCCAGCGGGGGCATGCAGGGCCTCCATCCCCGAAGCGCAACCCCTTGGATGGGCAACCGCCTGCCAACCAAGGGGAAGCTCGAGCTGGTGGGCATGTGTTCCCTTGCGATTCGGCGCCTCTTCCCTAACTCAAAACTTGCACTTATACGCTCTTGGGATACTTATGCGCTTTGGCCACTTGAAAAGGGCCGCTGGTTTCCCGTCTGATAACGGGTGCCATGACCCCAGCAGCCCAGTCCTTACTCTCCCGCATCCTGGCCCTCCTGCCAAGCCCCCACCTCAAGGTAGCCCTTCCAGGGCTGACCAAGGCTCTGCGATGAAGAGCGAGTTTTCCCTGGGTCAGTTTGGGCAGCGGAGTCCTTTGGGGGTGCACCGCTTCTTGGTGCTTTCCCTTTTGGCCTACCTGTTGGCCCACTGGGTGGGGGTAGGTGGGGAGGGGAGGTGGTGGGAGGTGAGGGAGCGGGCGGCGAGGGTTCTTTTGCCCGATCTGGTGGTCCAGGTGTTGATCCGGGAGCTCCATGCCCTGGGTTTGGGGCTGCCAGGGGGAAGGGGGGGAGGTGAAGGTTTATGCAGGGTATGCGGGAGGTGCAAGTTTTGAGTGGTCCATCTGGATCACCACCCCTCGCTGCCCCATCCGGTGGACGAGGTAGAGGAGGGCCGCGGAATCCCCCTTCGCCCGAGACCGCGAGGACCAAGGGGTCTTTGGGGGCCAAGGCCTGGAGCTGGGCGGCGAAACCCTCCTCCAAGGCCCACGGGTCCATCCCCTCCCCCTCTACCCCCTTAGGGCCTCCCTCCAAGACCAAAACCCCGGTGGGCCCTCGGGCTTAGGGGCCGTTTCCCTCCCTCTGCTCCTCCCACCAGAGGATTTCCGCAAGCCTTGGCTTGAGGGAAGGGAGCTCTTCCTGGATGACGCCCCAAAGGATTTCTGGGTCCACCGTCCAGTACCCGTGGGCAAGCCGATCCCGCATTCTCGCCATGAGGGACCAGGGAATCTGGGAGTGGCGCCCCTTAACCTCTTCGGGGAGGTTCTTGGCCGCCTCCCCGATGATCTCAAGTTGCCGGATAACGGCGCTCATAAGGAGTTCGTCCCCGGCGAAAGCTTGGAAATCCCTATCCCCCACGAACCGCTCTATTCTCCCTATGGCCTCGAGGATATCCCGGAGGAACAGGGTGTAACGCCTTCGCCTCACAGGTAAAGGGCCTCTTCTAGGATCTCCTCCCTGAGCTCCGGGCGCAAGGCGGCCTTCCGGACAAGGTCCACACGTAGGCCGAGAAGGGAGGAGAGGTAATCCTCGAGCTCCAGGAACTTAAGAAGCCCCGGGGGCCGGTCAAACTCCACCAGGACATCCAGGTCGCTGGAGGCCCGGGCCTCCCCCCGGACCCGGGAGCCGAAAAGGGCCAGCTCCCTCACCCCGTACCTGGACTGGAGCTCCCCCCTGTGGGCGTCCAGAAGGGCCTTGATGCGGCGGAGATCCTCCTGCATAGGCTTTGGACCAGTGCCGCAAGGGTTGCAAAGAAAAGCCCCGGTCCCATGAAAGAGCTTGCCATAAGGAAGCTCCAAAGTCAACGGCCT
>NZ_ATNI01000029.1:0-795 GCF_000511705.1 Thermus sp. NMX2.A1 | reverse complement strand
AGAGACTGTCGTAAAAGTCCGCTATACTTGAAGGGTGGCTTCTACACGGAGATCTTACCCCAGCAACCTGTCGGACGCGGAGTGGGCCATCCTGGAGCCGTTGATCCCCGCCCCCAAGCCCGGTGGCCGACCCGCAAAGGTGCCGAGGAGGGAGATCGTCAGCGCCATACTTTACGTCCTGGAAAACGGCATCAAGTGGCGGGCCATGCCTCACGACTTGCCCCACTGGTCCACGGTCTACCACTACTTCCGCAAGTGGCAGGAAGGGGTTTGGGAGAAGGTAGCTCAGGTTCTGGTCCGTCGTGACCGGGAGCGGGGAGGACGGTATGCCTCCCCGAGTGCCCTGGTTATGGACAGCCAGTCGGTGAAGACGAGTGAAAAGGGGGGCCCCGGGGACACGACGGGGCGAAGAAGGTCAAAGGGAGGAAGCGGCAGATCCTGACGGACACGGGGGGCCGTCTTTTGAAGGCCTTTGTCCACCCGGCCAATGAGCACGACAAGTGGGGTGGGCAGGCGTTGCTTTTGGGGATGGACCTCTCCTTGTGGCCCCGGGTACGCAAGCTCTTTGTGGACTGGGGTTACCGGGGTTTGCGGGAGGTGGCTAGGGGGCTGGAACTGGAGCTGGAGGTGGTGGCCCGTCCTTACGCGGGGGTGCGGGGGGTCTGGGTGCGGGAGGGGGAGGAGGTGCCGGAGATCCCGCGGGAGGGTGGGTTCAAGCCCCTGCCCAAGCGGTGGGTGGTGGAGCGGACCTTTGCCTGGATGGGGCGAAACCGACGGCTGGGGAAAGATTACGAG
>NZ_ATNI01000028.1:0-4540 GCF_000511705.1 Thermus sp. NMX2.A1 | reverse complement strand
ACTTTAAGGAACACCCCGAGACCAGCCTCTCGGCCTTGGTGCAGGAGGCCCTGCGGGCAAGGTTGCGCCGCAACCCAGCGGCCCTTTTGGAGCTGGCCGGGGTGGTGGAAAAGGCCAAAGGAAGCGCCCGGGAGAGAGCTGAAGATCGCCCTAACCGTCAAGAGCGATGACCCCGCACACCCTGGTTCTGGATGCGGGGCCCCTGATTGCCCTCTTCCACGCTGCCGATCCTGACCATGAAAGCGCGGTGCGTGGGTTCCGTGCCCTGGCCCGGGAGCATAGCCGCCTGATCACCCCTCTTCCGGTGGTCTACGAGGTGTATAAATGGCTTCTCTTTGAAGCAAACGCCCTGATAGCCCAGCAGGCGTTGGGACGGATGATGGAGGCGTTGGAGATCTTACCCCTGCGCCTGGATGACCTCGAGGCCATCCAGATCCTCCTCCTGGGGATGCAAGGGTGGAGGGGAACTTTAGAAGTACCGGGGGAGCGCGAGGGGGCTGTAATCCCCCCCAATTCATTGGGGGGATACACGGACCCCCTTGCAAACCCCTGGGGTTTGGTATTACCATAATGATGTGAAGAAAAAGGCATGGAAGTCCACGCCAAACGCCGTCTATGAGATCAATTACCATCTCGTCTGGTCAACCAAATACCGCAAGGAGGTGCTGGTACCGCCGATAGATAAGGAACTGAAGGAGATTCTCGTCCGGTCTGCCCAAGAGCGCGGGTACGAACTACTCGGACTGGAGGTGATGCCGGATCACGTGCACCTTTTCCTCTCCGCTCCCCCCGCCGTCAGTCCGGCGGTGATAGCTAAGGTTCTCAAGGGCGCAAGTGCCCGGCGGCTTTTCAAAGCGTTCCCCGATCTCAAGCAGCAGCTATGGGGTGGCCACCTTTGGAACCCCTCCTACTACGTCGGCACCGCTGGGCATGTCAGCTCAGAGACCATCAAGCGCTACATCCAGGAGCAAAAGACCGATGCCTCTCCTAACCCTTAAGGCGCAGGTTCACGCGGACCCCGAGACGGAACGCATCTTGCGTGACGCCATGTTTTGTGCCACCAAGGTCTACAACGGCCTCATGTGGCACCTGCGCCAGGAGCTGAAGGAGAAGGGCAAGGTGGACCTACGCCGGCCACCCTCAATCGGACCCTAAAGACGCTGCCACGAGCCAAGGGGTACTACTCCCTATCGGTACAGCTCACCCGGGATGAGGTCATCCAGGCCTATAGGTCTTTCTTCGCCCTGAAGAAAAATGGGAGGACGGAACATCATGCTCCTCGGTTCCGGCCCAAGTTTACCCTTTCCCCCCTCAAGTACGTCCAAAGCGGGTTCAAGCTGGAGGGGGACCGGTTGACCCTTTCCTTGGGCAAGGGTAGGGAGGACGGTGTCCGCCAAGTCAGCTTTCGGATTCACCACCGCCCCGGCGTGGAGTACGAACGGGTACGGGAGGTCTCCATCATCTACGACAAGGGGTCCGGGCAGTTTGAAGCCCGTCTGGTGGTGGAGGTCAAGGCCCGTGGGAACCACGGCCAAGGGCGGGTGGCGGTGGATCTGGGGGAAACCGTACTCCTGGCGGCCGCTTTTGAAGACGGGACGGTCCTTCTCTACTCTGGCCGTTTCATCAAGGCGGCCCGTCGGTACTGGCAGAAGGTGCGGGCAAGGGTGAAACCCCCATCCCAGGAGAATCCCCGCATGTCCCGTCGTTTCAGGCAGATTGCCCGCAAGGAAAGCCGACAGGTGGGGCACCTCCTTCACCTGGCTACCTCCCACTTCATCCGCGAGTGTGTCCAACGCGGGGTGAAGGAGATCGTCATCGGGAATCTCACGGGCATCCGGGAAGGGATGGATTACGGTCCCCGGGTAAACCAGCGCTTACACGCTTGGCCCTACCGCAAGATCCTTCACATGCTCCGGTACAAGGCGGCCCTTGTGGGGATCACCGTACGGAACGACGTGGAGGAGCGGGGTACCTCCCGCACTTGCCATGCTTGTGGCCAGGTGAGGAAGGCCAACCGGGTTCACCGGGGACTCTACCGTTGCTCCTGTGGGTGGACGGCCCAGGCGGATGTGAATGCTGCGCTCAATATCTACGAGCGGGCATTCCACGTATCTCCCGTGAAGGAGAGTAGTGGCCGAGTGGCGCGGCCCGTGGTCTTGTCATTCCGGTTGGGATGGCATACGGTCCGTCACGGGCGCAGCCCGTATCTTGGCGAACCGAAGCGCAAGGAGTGCTTGCGTGCATCCTAAGGGATGCCCCCGAATTCATTCGGGGGAGGACGTCACGAACCTGCAACTCCTCGGTGAGGCCGCGCGAGGGTTACCTGAGGACCACTCGGGGGGATATCTCTTTGCTGCCGTGTAAGTCGCAGAATATCTGCGGAGATCTCGTAGATTTTCCGCGAGGATCGGGTGTACAATCCTCCCATGTACCCCCGCTTTCTCACCCCCCGTCTCCTCGAGGCTCTCCAGGACACCCCCGTGGTTTTTCTGGCCGGGGCCAGGCAGGTGGGGAAGAGCACCCTGGTGCGCAGCCTGGGATACGGCCGCTACCTGACCCTGGACGACCCCCTGGTCTTGGCCTCTGCCCAGCACGACCCCCTGGGCTTCCTTCAGGCGCAGGAAGGCCCTCTGGTCCTGGACGAGGTACAACGGGCTCCCGGCCTTCTTCGGGCCATCAAGCTCCTGGTGGACGAGGACCGGCGGCCAGGTCGGTTCCTGCTCACGGGTTCCGCCAACGTCCTTGTCCTGCCCCAGGCCTCGGGGGAGCTGGTGGGCAGGATGGAGGTCCTCACCCTCTGGCCGCTTTCCCAAGGGGAGCTGGAGGGCAAGGAGGAGAAGTTTCTGGACCTCCTGTTCTCCCCCCGCTTTCCCTCCGCCGGACGGCTGGAGGCTGTGTCCCTGGAGGAGCGGGTGTTTAGAGGTGGGTTTCCCGAGGCCGTGACCCGGAAGGGAAGGCGGCGCCAGGCTTGGTTCGAGGCCTACCTGAAGGCCCTGTTGGAGCGGGACCTGCGGGACCTCTCCCGCATCCACCGGCTTCTGGAGGTGCCCAAGGTCCTGGGCCTTCTGGCCCTCAGGCTGGGAAGTCCCATGAACCAGTCCGAGGTGGCCCGGGGGGCAGGGCTTCCCCTTTCCACCCTTCGGGATTACCTGGCCCTCCTCGAGGCCCTCTTCCTGGTGGTGCGGGTTCCCGCCTGGACCCCGGGGGGTGAGGGCCGTCTGGTGAAGGCGCCCAAGCTCTATTTTGTGGACTCGGGCCTGGCGGCAAGCCTCTTACGCTACGGGGGCCTGGCCCTGGATCAGGCTTCCAGCTTCGGTCCCCTGCTGGAGAACTTCGTGGTGTTGGAGATCCTCAAGGGCCTGGGTTGGAGCCAGGTGGCCCCAAACCTGTACCACTTCCGCACCCACACGGGCCAGGAGGTGGACCTGGTCCTGGAGTGGGAGGGAAGGGTGGTGGGCCTCGAGGTCAAGGCGAGCCGCACCTTGGGGCTAAGAGACTTTTCAGGACTTAAGGCTCTGCGTTCCCTGGCCAAGGATCGCTTCCTAAGGGGTGTGGTCCTTTATGGGGGAGAGGAGATCCTGGCGGTGGAAAGGGACCTGTTAGCGGTTCCCATCCAGGCCCTGTGGCGGCTGACGCCTTAGAAGGGGCTTGGCCCGCATGCGGGCCAGTTCCCGCGCGGACGGCAGAGAGAATTCGGGCGCATTGCTCCGTGTCCTTAATCTGTTTGCCCTTCGCGCAACGCAACCCTAGGCGCCTGAAAGCATATACGAAAGGCCACGGGAACGCTCTTGGCCACCTCCTCCAAAAGCTCCAGGTTACGTAAGATGGCGTCCAGGCGCAGGGGATCCGTGAACACCGTTTCCCGCCCCAAGCCCTGCCGGTAACGAAGGGCCCTAGAGGCAAACTCCCGCATGTCAACAAGGTTTAACCGCCAATCACGCAACTTTTAGGGCCTCCCGCTCCACAAAAGGCTGCACTTCCGGCCGCAGGGTGTGCTCCATGACCAGGTCCACGGGTCTGCCTAGAAGGTCCTCGAGAAAGAGCTTCAGGCCCATGTAGCCCAGAAAGCCCGGGGGACGGGAAAAGCGCACCAAAAGGTCCACGTCGCTTCCCTCACCCGCTTCCCCTCGAGCCGAGGAGCCAAAGAGGTAGAGGGCCTCCACCCCAAAACGCTCCCTCAACTCTTCCCGGTAAGGCCCTATCCTGGCCTTGACTTCCTCGGGCCCCATGGCATTTCCATGGTACTACCTGGCCCCCAAGTCGGCCTGGAAAGAAGTCCCTAGCTCCACACTCTCGTAGATCTTCTCCAGGGAAAGCCCCACGCCCAGGCGGGCGACTCTCCACTTCTCCCTCCTCACGCCTACGGGCGCGTTACAGCTAGCCCTCCGGCCCCTGGAAATGGACCTCCAGCGAAGGCTGGAGGCCCTCCTGGCCGAAGCTTTGGGGGGCTTATCCTACGGGGCAACCTTGTACATTCTCAGGCCATCCCCACGTGCGTGGGGACTACTTGCCCTGCGCATCATCCCACCTCCTCCGATGC
>NZ_ATNI01000027.1:0-62099 GCF_000511705.1 Thermus sp. NMX2.A1 | reverse complement strand
ATAAATCCTTACACGACCAGGTTTTGGCTTGACACTTTGGAGGTTTTTGCTATAATTAGAAAAGACCGGGCTCACAGAAATGGCCAAAGCCTAGTCAAAGGGAGGTAGTGATGAAGAAGCTTATCCTGAGCGGTCTGATGGTTATGGGTTTGGCGCTGGCCCAGGCCCCGTATGTGGGGGGGCATATAGGACTTTTCGGTGGCTCGGGGGTGAACGTCCTAAACGGGGGGATCCATGCTGGCGCTGGTTTGCAAGGTGGTCTCGAGGTGCGGGGTGGAGTTGACTTTACCTCCGCCTTGGGAGTTCTCATCTTGGGCATTAACTCGGATCTCTTGATTAATCTTGGTATGCCCGGCTCCCCGGTTCTCCCATACGGGGGTTTGGGAGGTAACTTCTGGTTCCTTCCTGGAGGAGGAACTGACTTTGGTGTGCATGCCACTTTAGGGATCAAGTATCCTATCTCCGGAACCCCTGCAACGGCATTCCTGGAATTTCAACCCGCATATGCCTTTGGTGGGGGTGGTGTGTTTGTTTATTACCTGAAAGTCGGGGCTAACTACGGCTTCTAAGGGAAACCTGGGTAAGATGGAGGGGATGCGATGGCATCCCCTCTTTTTTCTTGTGCTTCTTGCCTCCTGTGCCCGGCTGGATACCTTGCCTCCGGAGATTGCCTTGGTGAGCCCTTCTGGGGAAGGGGTGGCTCCGGGCAAGGGCTTGATTGCGGAAGGGTATGCCTTTGATGCCTCGGGAGTGGCGGAGGTCTGGGTTAATGGTCAACCCGTGCTACCTGAAGGCGAGAAGGACAAGCGCTTGGCTCAGTTTCGCTTCCGCCTGCAGGCCCCGGCCTCCGGGAAGGTGGAGCTTCTCCTGGAAGCGGAGGATGCCCGGGGAAACCGGGGGGAAAAGCGGGTCCCCCTGGTGCTGGATGCAGCGCCTCCCCGCATCGTGGTGGAGCGGGTGGAGCGGGAGGGGAGCTTGTACCGGGTTTATGGAAGGGTGGAGGACAACGTCCAGGTGGACCGGGTGGTGGTGCGGGTAGGCGGTCGTTTTAATCCCCTTTCCCTTCCCAAGGAGGCCACGGTGGCCTTTTCCGCGGAGGTGCCGGCCGGGGCTGTGCTGCTTGCGGTGGACGCCGCTGGAAACCGCACCAGCCGGCGCATTCCCTAGGGGCAGGGTGTGGTACACTCCTGGGGGCTATGAGGCCTAACGGCGATACCTTGGCGGACTTGGCCCGGGCGTTGAGGGGAACTTCCCTCGAGGCCAGCCAGGTTCCCAGGTTCCGCGAGATCGTAAGGCTTCTCCACCGGCTTCCCCCAGGGCGGGAGCGGGATGGACTTTTGGCCGTGGCCTACCTTAGGCTGTACCAGCTATTGGGCCAGGAGGAGGATTACCTGAGGGGTTACAGCTATGCGCGCACGGCGAAGCTGGAGCCCGTTCGGCTTCTGGGTGAGCGGCTAGGGGAGGGAAAGCGGTGAAGGAGCTTTTGGGTTTGCTGGCGGTTTGGAGCATCGTGCTTTCCGGGTTGGCCCTGGTGACAGGGGTCGTCCTGATCAAGAAGGGGAACAGGGTGGCCCACCATCGGGCCATGTTGACGGCCACTTCCTTGGCCCTCCTTTTCCTGGTGTTCTATCTTGCCAAGTGGGCCCTTCACGGTACCACCGCCTACGGGGGGCCGGAGGCCTGGCGAGGGGCTTACTACTTCCTTCTCATCACCCACACCCTGCTGGCCGCCATCAACGGCCCCTTGGCCCTTTACGTGATCTGGAGGGCTTTTAGGGGGGAGTTCATCCTGCACAAGCGTTGGGCCAGGGTGCTGGTGCCCATTTGGCTGTATGTGGCTGTATCGGGTTGGGTTATTTACCTGGTGTTGAAGCGCTACGGGGTGGAGACAGGCACTATCGCTTTCTAGCGGGCTCCACCACGATCTTTCCTTCCTGGACCCGGGCGATCTCGGGGCCCTGGGTTTCCTGTTCCTCTGGCGCCTGGGCCAAGTGGGCGCCGATGCGCACCTGCTTGGCGGCCAGCTCCAGGGCGAAGATGAAGCGCTCCTCGTCCCCGCCAGCCCCGGCGTGGGCGAGGCCACGCAGCTTGCCCACCACGATCACATCCCCTCCCGCCACCACCTCGGCCCCGGGGTTCACGTCGCCCAGAACCACCACGGTACCGGGGTGCTCCACCCGTTCGCCGGAACGCAGGGTCTTGCTGAGGACCAGGGTGCCGGCGGGAAGGCGGTTTCTGGGAGGGATCAGGGTAAGGGGCCGGCCTAGCTCCAGGAGGGCTTCCAGCACCTTTCCGGATACAGGCCCGGCCACCTCCACCTCGAGGGGAAGGTCTTCGGGCAGCTTGAGGTTCTGGATTTCTTCCGGGGTTTCCCCCCCATCCAGGCGCAGGGCTAGGGCTTTGGGGGTGGCGCGGAGGCGCATGGCGCTATTCTACCTGGCCTGGGCTTCCTCCACCTGCCAGTAGGCGGCCATGACCTTGCGCACCGCGGGAAGGGCCACGCGGCTTCCCTCCCCCCCGTTTTCAAAGAAGGCCACCACCACCAGGGGAGGGTAGGGGGAGCCAGGTTCAGCGGGGCCATAACCCATGTACCAGGCGTGCTCGAGGCCTGCCCGCTTGCCTGGGGTTTCCGCGGTGCCGGTTTTGCCGCCGGTGGGCACGGGAAAGTTCCCGAGGATATGGCGGGCGGTACCCTCCTTCACGGTCTTTCGTAGGCCCTCTTGAAGGATTGTCCAGAAACGTCCGGGAATCGGTTCAAGACGGGGTTTCACCTCCCTTGGGCCGAGGCGTTTGACCAGGTGGAGGGTGGGCTTTTTGCCACCGTTGGCGATGCTGGATAGCATGCGGGCTACCTGGGCTGGGGTGGTGAGGAGGGGGCCCTGCCCGATGGCCAGGGAAAGGGTTTCCCCCGGGTACCAGGGTTCTTTGAAGGCCTCCCGCTTCCATGCCCGGGTGGGGAGAAGCCCCGTTCGCTCGGCGATTTCCAGCCCGGTAGCTTCCCCTAGGCCCAGAAGGCGGGCCCTCGCCGCCAGGCGGTCCACCACCCCCAGGGGGTCCTGGGCCACCGCCTGGTAGTACCAGGTGTTGCAGCTCCAGGCGATGGCCTCCTTGACGGTCATGGGGCCCATATCCCGGGCAGCCCAGTTGCGGCGCACCTGGCCTCCAAAGACGATGTAGGGGCTGCACCGGAAGGTGGTGGAGGGGCTCACGTACCCCTCTTCCAGAAGGGTGTAGCTGGTGGCCAGCTTGAAGGTGGATCCTGGGGTGTAGGGTTGCACCGCCCGGTTCAGAAGGGGAAGGTCCTTATCCTTAAGAAGGGCCTGGACCTCCTGGGGTACGGGCCGCTTGGCGAAAAGGCTCGGATCGAAGGATGGGGCGCTGGCCATGGCCAGAACCTCTCCCGTTTTGGGATTCACGGCCACGATGGCCCCCTTGACCCGGGTGGCGGGGGGAAGACCCTTGGACCTCCGCCCGGCGTTGATGTCGGCCAGGGCTTCCTCCAGGGCCTTTTCCGCCGCTCGCTGGAGGTCCAGGTCCAGGGTGAGGACCACATCCTGCCCCGGGGTGGGTTCCTCCAGGATGGTTTCCCTGAGGCGCTCGCCCCGGACGTTGACCTCCACCGCCTTCACCCCGCGCTTACCCCGGAGGTAGGCCTCGAGGGCAGCCTCGAGGCCTGCCTGGCCCACTTGCTCGTCGGGGCTATATCCCCGCTTCACCTGCTCGGCATTGGCCTGAAGCACATACCCCAGGACGGGGCCCGAGATGGGGTTAGGGTAGGAGCGCTCGATGCGCTCCACCAGCTTGAGGTTCTTCTGCCCAGCGGTGATCTCCGCCAGGGTGGGCAGGAGGTGTTCGGGTACCCCTGCCTTGAGGACCGTGGGGCCTTGGACCTTGGGGAGTTCCTTCAGGCCCAGGAGGGGGAGGAGCCTTTCCTTGAAGGCCACCTCGCCTCCCTCGTACACAAGGTCCACCACCAGCCGGTCCTGGGCGATCACCCGCCCCTTGCGGTCCAGGATGCGGCCCCGGGGGGCGGGGATGCCCTCGGTCTTCAGGTAGTTGCCCTGGCTTCTTAGGGCGTACCGCTCGTGCTCCAACACCTGGAGGTGCCAGGTCCTTAAGGCCAGGAGGCCGAAGGCCAGGAGGAAGAAGAGCATGAGGGCGTAAAGCCGGCTGGTCATGATCGTCGGGAGGAGGGCAGAAAGCGCCAGGCCAGGAGGAGCAGGGGAAGGGTGAAGAGGCCCTCGAGGAGAAGGTCCAGGGGCAAGAGGGAAGGAAGCTCCAGGCGGAGCCAGTAGGCCACCAGGAAGTAGCCCGCCCACTTGGCCAAAAAGGCCCACAGAAAGGAAAAGAGAACCCCAGGGGTTTCTCCCGGAGCCAGGCGGCGGCTTGCCGCATAGAAGGCGTAGCTGGCGCTCAGGAGCCCCACCGCATGGAGGCCCAACAGCCCGTAGCCCAAGAGGTCCTGCACAAGCCCAAGGAAAAAGGCCCAAGGGAGGCCCAGGTAATAGGGAAGGCTACGGGCATAAAGGAGGGCCAGGACCAGGAAGAGGTCCGGGGCCATCAACCCCTGGGGCCAGAGGGCTCCTAGGAATCCGGAGAGCACAAGGGTGAAAAGGAGAAGAATCCCCATCATAAGGGCCTCAGCACGATAACCTCCTCCAGTAGGGAAAGCTCCACCAGAGGCTTGACCCAGGCCCGTAGCTTTAAACCGCCTTGGACGCGCTCGAGGCGTTCCACCCGGCCCACGGGGATCCCGTCCGGGAAAAGGCCCAAGGGAGCCCCGGTGAGCAGGAGGTCTCCCGGAGCCACCTGGACCGTGGGGGGAAACTCCGCCACCAGGTGGTCAGGGGGAACCCCCCGGGCCACTCCCCGCCCGGGGGCCTTTTCCGGCCGCACGCCCACCTGGCTTTCCGGGTCCAGGAGGGTGCGCACCAGGGCCCGGCGTTCCTCCACCTCCACGATGAGCCCCACCAGTCCTTCCGGGGCGGTCACCGGCATGCCCACCCGGAGGCCATCCCGCTCCCCTAGGCCCAGGATCAGGCGGCGGTAAAGGCCGGAGAGGTCCTCCCCCACCACCGGGGCCACCGCCACCACCCCGGGGGCCTGCGAGGCCCGCACCTTGAGGGCCCGGGAAAGGCGTTCCACCTCGAGGCGAAGCCTTCGATTCTCGCTTTCCAGCTGGGCGAGCTGGGCCTTCAGGGAGCGGTTTTCCCCGTAGAGGTCCTGGCGGTTCAGGAGAATGGCGGAGGCAGCCCTCAAGTTCTGCCCCAGGCGGTGGCCCAGGGCGGGCAGGGGAGCGGTGAGGGGGGAAAGGGTGAGGGCAAGGCGGGGGGCAAGGGGGCGCGTTAGGGCCGCCATGGCCAGGCCCAAGGCCAGGAGGAGGAGGAAGAGCCCCCGTCGCAAGGCCACTTCCCTCACGGCCTGAACCCCCTTTCCCAGAGGAGGGCGAAGACCCGGGCCACGGGCAGGCCCACCACCGTGTAGAAATCCCCCTCGATGCCCTCCAGGAGGGCCATTCCCAGGCCTTGGGCCCCGTAGCCCCCTGCCTTGTCCAGGCCTTCGCCGCTCTGCACGTACCAGGCGATTTCCTCCTCGGAAAGGTTGCGGAAGCGGACCCGGGTGGTGTGCACCTCCACCACCAAATCCTGAGGGGTGCGCAGGTAGATGGCGGTGTGGACCTGGTGGGTTCTCCCGGAGAGGAGGCGGAGGAAGAGGTGGTTTTCCACCCGATCCCTGGGCTTGCCGAGGACCCGGCCATCCAGGTCCACCACGGTGTCCGCCGCCAGCACCCACTCCCCCGGCACCTCCCCCCCTTTGCGCCGGGCCAGGGCTAGGGCCAGCTCCCTGGGGTCTTGGGGAAGGTCTTTCCCAGCTTCCTCCACCCTTGGGGGCACCACCTTAAGGGGGAAGCCCAGGGCCTCGCTGCTTCGCGTAGCGAACAATGCCTCGAGGAGAGCCCTGCGCCTGGGGCTTCCCGAGGCCAGGGTCAGCACTAAAGGGGTTGCCCTTCCCGCCATAACCTTAGGATCTCCTCCCGGTAGCGTTCCGCCAGGGCGGGGCTTTGCAGGATCAGAAGGTTCTCGTTGTTCACCTGCCAGGCCCTGGCGGTGAAGTTGTAGCTTCCCGTGATCACAAAGGTACCGTCGATCACCATCACCTTGTGGTGGAGGGTGTAAGGGTTGCTGTCCTTCCGTACCGCCACCCCGGCCCGCAGGAGGTCGTCTTCCCGGCTATCCCCAAGGTTGCGGGTTTCCAAAAGAACCTGCACCCCCACCCCTCTCTTCTGGGCCTGGACCAGGGATTCCACCACCCCCCGGTCCGTGACCACGAAGGCCGCCACCAGGATTTCTTTCCTGGCAGCCCTGAGTCTTTCCAGAAGAGCCTCCCGGCCCAGCGCACCTCCCTTGGGGCTGAAGTAGGCGGTGCCCTCGGCCGGAATGCCCTTTTCCGGGGAAAGGTGGAAGGCAGCTGGTTTTCCCAGGCCTTCCTTGGTGCCCTCGAAGAGGGCGGTGAACTCCCCCGCATAGCCCTGGGCCAGGGTGGAAGAAGGCAGGAGGAGGCTGTTTTCGTTGTTCCGGGCGAAGGCATTCCAGGTCATGTTGGTGCTTCCCGTCCAGACCGCCTGCCCGTCCACCACCAAGAACTTGTGGTGCATGAAGCCTTCCCGTTCGTCAAAGCACACGGGAATCCCCACGATCTCCTCGCAGTCCAGGGACAAAGGTCGGATGCGCTCCCGGAGGGCCGCCTGGGGCACGCGGGGGGTTTCCCCTTGCTGGCCCAGGGCCCCACCCACCAGGTAGCGGCGGAAGTCGTTTCGGTAATCGCTTTCCCCGTAGAGCCTCACCCTCACCCCCCGCTCCTTGGCCCTGAGCAAGGCCTTGGCGATCTCCAGGTCGCGAAACTCGTAGAAGGCCCCATCCAGGCTTTCCTTGGCTCCGTCCATGATGGCGATGAGCCGGGCCTTGGCAGCCTCCCCTTCCCGGGGCATGAAGTAGACCTCCACGCCCCCTGCTTCCACCTGTGGGGGAGGTGGGGGGAGGCCTGGACGGAGCTCCTGGAAAAGCCAAAGGAGGAGGATGACCAGGAGTATTAAATAGCCGGGAACCCCGGCCAGGGTGGGCTTTTTCCGCCGCCTTTTAGTACCCATCCCCATCTTCCCCCTTCACCAGGGCCACCCCACTGGAGGTACCCAGCCGGGTGGCCCCCGCCTCGAGGAGCTTGATGGCGGTTTCCCGGTTGCGGATGCCGCCTGCGGCCTTGACCTGGGCCCGGCCCCGGGCCACCCTTACCAGGAGCTCCACGTCCTCCAGGCTGGCCCCCCGGGGTCCAAAGCCGGTGGAGGTTTTCAGGAAGTCGGCCCCGCCCTGGATGGCCGCCTCGGCCAGGTTTTCAAGATAGCCCCTACGGGGCTGACCCTGGGCTTCAGGGGTGAAGTAGCCTGTTTCCAGGATCACCTTGAGCACCGCCTTGGGTGCTGCCTGGCGCACGGTGCGGACTTCTTCCTCGATATAGGCGTAATCCCCGGCCGAGGCCCGGCCCAGGTGGATCACCATATCGACCTCATCGGCTCCCTGGGCGATGGCCAAGGCTGCCTCGAGGGCCTTGACTTCCTGGGCCTGGTAGCCCAGGGGAAAGCCCACCACGGTTACCAGGCGAAAGGGAGCATGGGGGTAACGCTCCCGCACCAGGGGAACATAGGATGGAGGAATGCAGAGGCCGAAAAACCCGTGTTCCAGGGCTTCCTCCGCCACCTTCAGGATTTCCTCCGGGGTGGCGGTGGGTTTTAAGAGGGTGTGGTCAATGTGGGCGGCCAGGTCCATACCCTGCCATCATACGCAAGGGATGTGATAGGATGAAAAGAGGCCCCTAGCTGGGGCTTTTTTTGAGGTCGAGATGCTGGCTGTGGGAATCGTCGGTCTACCCAACGTGGGCAAGTCCACCCTCTTTAACGCCCTAACCCGGGCACAGGCTTTGGCGGCCAACTACCCCTTCGCCACCATTGACAAGAACGTGGGCGTGGTATCCCTGGAGGACGAAAGGCTTTACGCCCTGCAGAGGGTCTTCGCCAAGGGGGATCGGAAGCCTCCCGTCGTCCCTACCCACGTGGAGTTCGTGGACATCGCGGGCTTGGTCAAGGGGGCCCACAGGGGGGAAGGCCTCGGCAACCAGTTTCTGGCCCACATCCGCGAGGTGGCGGCCATCGCCCACGTGCTCCGGTGCTTTCCCGATCCCGATGTGGTGCACGTGATGGGCCGGGTGGATCCCCTGGAGGATGCGGAGGTGGTGGAAACCGAGCTTCTCCTGGCCGATCTCGCCACCTGGGAAAAGCGGCTTGAGCGGCTTAGGAAGGAAGCCCGGGCCAACCGGGATCTGGTCCCCACCCTCGAGGCGGCGGAAGCCCTTTACACCCACCTGCAAGGGGGAAAGCCCGCCCGCACCTTCCTCTTAAACGGAGAGCAGGGAGAGGATGCCGAGCTTCGCCGCCTGCTTAAGGAAACCCCCCTCCTTACCGCCAAGCCGGTGATCTACGTGGCCAACGTGGGCGAGGAGGACCTACCCGAGGGGGAGGGCAACCCCCACGTGCAGGCGGTGCGGGAAAGGGCCAAGGCCGAGGGGGCCGAGGTGGTGGTGGTTTCCGCCCGGCTGGAGGCGGAGCTGGCCGAGCTTTCCCCAGAGGAAGCACGAGAGCTTCTTGCCGCCTACGGCTTAAGGGAAAGCGGCCTCCAGCGCCTGGCCCAGGCGGGGTATAGAGCCCTTGGCCTCATCACCTTCTTTACCGCCGGGGAGAAGGAGGTGCGGGCCTGGACGGTGCGCCGGGGAACCAAGGCCCCGGAGGCGGCGGGGGAGATCCACTCCGACATGGAAAAGGGCTTCATCCGGGCTGAGGTCATTCCCTGGGACAAGCTGGTGGAGGCTGGGGGATGGGCCAAGGCCAAGGAAAGGGGTTGGGTGCGCCTCGAGGGCAAGGAGTACGAGGTTCAGGATGGGGATGTCCTCTACGTTCTCTTCAACGTGTGATCCCCTCCGGGCTTGGCCGAGGCTAACCTAAGGGGGATTTGACGGGAGGTCCTCTTTGCCCTACAATCTGGGTGGCTTTGCCCCTTAGGGCAGACACCTTGTGCGCTGGGGCGTCGTCTAATGGCAGGACAGCGGACTTTGGATCCGCCGGTCGTGGTTCGAGTCCACGCGCCCCAGCCAGATTTTTTCACATCCTTTTCGCAACCCTTAGATAAACTGGCCCCGTGGCGACGGATTATCCGGGGCTTCTCCTATTAAGCCGCAACGATGCCCTGCGGGCCTATGTGGACCTGGTGCTTTCCGAGCGGGGCATCCCCGTCCGCCACTTTGACCTGGCCCGGGAAGGCCTCTTTTGGCTGTTGGACCACACGCCCAGGTATGTGCTTTTGGACCAGGATCTGGACGTGGATCCCTTTGCCGTGGCCGCGCGCATCCGGCATGTGCGCCGGCTTAAGG
Source organism: Thermus sp. NMX2.A1 (assembly GCF_000511705.1). Taxonomy (NCBI): domain Bacteria; kingdom Thermotogati; phylum Deinococcota; class Deinococci; order Thermales; family Thermaceae; genus Thermus; species Thermus sp. NMX2.A1. Next base: position 52,625 of record NZ_ATNI01000027.1, on the reverse strand, counting down.
AAGTGCCCTTGGCGGTGCTCATAGAGCCCACCGAAAAGCTTAGGACTACCGCCGAGGTGGTGCGGGTGATGGCCATAGAAAAACCCCTCACCCGGGACAAGCTCTTCCGCTTTTTGGGTTTGGGGTAGGCCCATGTAAACTGAGGGCCGTGCGGGTGTTCCGCTTCCTCCTCCTGTCCCTGGCCGGCCTTTTGGCGGGAGCGGTCCTGGCTTTAGGCTATCTGGCCTACGCCTACACCCGTGACCTTCCCGACCTCTCCCAGTTCGATCGGCTGCGCCTCACCGCCACCTCCACCCTCTACGCCCGGGACGGCACCCCCCTGGCCCAGATTGCCAGCGTGGAGGAGGGAAGGGCCATCCACCGGAGCCTGGTGCGGCTTTCTGAGGTTTCCCCGGCGGCGGTGGCGGCGGTGGTTTTTTCGGAGGACCGCCGCTATTTCCAGCACTATGGGGTGGATTTCGTGCGCCTTCTAGGGGCTCTCTACGCCATCCTTCGGGGGGATCTTCAGGGGGGGAGCACCATCACCACCCAGGTGATCAAAAACACCCTCCTCAAGGAGCTGGCCCAGGCCCGTTCCCTGGAGCGCAAGTTCAAGGAGTGGGCCCTGGCCCTCGAGCTGGAGAGGCGCTACACCAAGGAGGAGATCCTGGAGATGTACCTGAACGTGGTGCCCTGGGGAGGCAACGCCGTGGGCATCAAGGGGGCGGCGGAGGCCTATTTCGGTAAGGACCCTGCTGCCTTGACCCTGGCAGAAGGCCTTTATTTGGCCTCCTTGATCCCGGCTCCCAACGCCCGCTACCAGGACCTCAAGGGGGTGCGGGAGCGGATGCGCCTGCTTCTGGACCAGATGGTGGCCGAGGGCTGGGTGAGCCCGGAGGTGGCCGAGGCTGCCTGGCGGGAGCCCCTTGCCCCCAAGGGGTGGGAGGTGCGCTACGACGGGGAGGGAAACCTCCTGGAGGCCAGGCTGGTGGATCCCGAGGCCCGCATCCTCAGGCAGCTGGACTACCGGATGGCCCCCCATTTCGTCCTCGAGGTGCGCCGCTTCCTCGAGGCCCGCTTCGGGAAGGAAAAGGTCTACGGCGAGGGGGGGCTTAAGGTGTACACCACCTTGGACCCAGCCATGCAACGGGCGGCGGAGGCCGCGGCCAAGGGAGCCAGGCTGCCGGAGGGGGCGGAGCTGGCCATCGTGGGCCTGGATCCCGAAACGGGGGAGGTGCTGGCCCTGGTGGGGGGGGTAAGGCGGGAGGGGGATGAGTACAACCGGGCCACCCGGGCCCTGCGCAACCCCGGGAGTGCGGTGAAACCCTTTGTCTACGCCACCGCCTTGGAGGAGGGTTGGACCCAGGCCACCTTGGTTCCCGATCGCCCCCTGGAGTTTCCCGATCCCAGCCAGAAGGGAGGGGTATGGCGGCCCAAGAACTTCTCCGGCACCTTTCTTAACCGGGAGATCACCGTGCGCTATGCCTTGGACCTCTCCCTCAACCTGCCCGCCATCTACACCGCCCAGGCCATAGGGGTGGAGAAGGTGGCGAGAAAACTGTCCCAGGCGGGTTTTGCGGTGAAGTATCCCACCCTGGCCATCGCCATCGGGGGAGCCTCCATCACCCCGGTGGACCTGGCGGCGGCCTATGCCGCCTTTGCCAACGGGGGTTACCGGGTTACTCCCATCTACGTGAAGCGGGTGGAGGATGCCCAAGGGCAGGTGCTTTACCAGGCTCTTCCGGAACGGCAGCGCCTCTTTGATCCCCAGGTGGCCTACCAGGGGTGGGACCTCCTGAAGGGATATGTCTACGACCTGGGGGAAAAGGGTCTGGCCAAAAGGGCCCGCATCCCCGGGCGGGTGGTGGGGGGAAAGACCGGCACCACCAACGAGGCCCGGGACCTGTGGTTTGCCGGGGTGACTCGAGGGCTTTCCGCAGTGGTCTGGGTGGGCCGGGATGACAACAAGCCCTTGCGCATGGGAGGGAGGGAGCCTTCCAGCTCCGTGGTCAACCCCCCCATCTGGCGGGAGTTCGTGGCGGGGGCCCTGAGGGGAAGGCCTGGAGGGGATTTCCCCCCGCCTGCAGGCCTGGTGCAGGTGGGGATGGATCTCCTCTCAGGCCAGCCTTCCCAGGAAGGGGTAAAGGTCTGGTTCCCCCAGGGGAAGGTACCCGTGCTTCCCCTGCAGGCTTCGCCCTCGGAGGGAACGGGGCTTCTTCAGGAAGCCCCCCCGGCTGGGGTGGCGCCTACGGACTACCCTCCGGGTTCTAACGAGGAGGCTTCCCCTACTCCCCCACCTGGGCAGTGAGGACCTCGAGGAGGAGGCTGTGCTGGAACGCGTGCGCATCGTCTTGGTGGAACCCCAGGAGCCCATGAACGTGGGGGCGGTGGCCCGGGCCATGCGGAACTTTGGCCTTTCGCGGCTTTACCTGGTGAATCCCTCGCCCCGGGTGGGCCCTCCGTGGGCCCGGGAGGCCTACTGGCTGGCGGTGCATGCCGAGGAGGTGCTGGACCGGGCGGTGGCGGTGGGAAGCCTTGGGGAGGCCCTCCAGGGGGTGAGCTTCGTGGTGGCCACCACGGGAAGGCCCCGGGAGCTTTACCCGGCCCCGGTGGTGACGGCCCGGGAGGTGCCGGCCCACGTGCTTTCCATAAGGGGAGAGGTTGCCCTGGTCTTTGGCCGGGAAACCTTTGGGCTCACCAACGAGGAGCTGGACCTGGCCCACCTCATCGGTACCATCCCCACCGCTCCCGAGCAGCCTTCCTTGAACCTGGCCCAGGCGGTGGTGGTCTTTGCCTACGAGCTTTACCAGGCCTGGTTGCAGCAGGGCAGTACGGTATCCCAGGGGGAACTGGCGGATGTGGCGGCCCTCGAGGGATTCTTCGCCGATTTGGGGCGGTATGTGCTGGAGATCGGGTTCACCGACGAACACCGCCACCCTTACGCCATGCGCCGCCTGCGGCGCATCTTCCACAAGGCCCAGCTTTCCCCTGGGGAGGTGCAGCTTCTCAGGGGGCTTCTGCATCAAAGCCGGTATGCGGTAGCCTCCGCCCTGAAAAAGGAGGGTACGAAGGGGAAGGATGGCTAGCCACAGCCTTTACCGATTGGTGCGCCTGGCCCAGCGGCTTTTGCCGCCCCTGATCGCCTCGGTGGTGGTGGTCTTTGAGCTGGCCCTTCTGCCCTACCGGCACGTGGATAGCCTCCTCTGGCTACGGCTTGGCTTTTACGGCCTGGTGGGGCCTCTGGTCACCTATGCGGTGCTGGAGTGGATCGCCCAGGAAACCCTGGAGAAGGTGCGGGCGGAAAGGGCTTTGGAGGAGGCTAACCGCCGCCTTTTGGCGGCAGGGCGGGTGTTCCGCGAGGCCTTGGAGAGCGAGAACCTGGAGGAGGCGGTCTCCCGCATCGCCCGGGCTTTGGGGGAGACCCTGGGGTACCCTGTGGCCCTCGAGGCCGAGGGGGTCCATGCCGGGGAGGAATGCGGGGGGATGCGGGTGGAGCTTCCGGGTTTGAAAGGGTACCTGGAAGCCTGCCCTCCGGAGCCGGAAAGGGTCTTTCTAGAAGTGCTGGCCCACGAGGTGGCCGGGGCCTTGCAGTCGGTGGTGGCCCGAAGCCGCGACCGCCTCACCCTCTTTGAGGTGGACCAGGCCCTTAAGGCGGAGGCCAACCTGGACCGCCTCCTGGAAGGGCTTCTGGAGCGGATCCAGGCCTGGGCGGAGGCGGAGGGGGGTGGGGTTCTCCTGATGGACGAGGAGGGGTTTTTGGTACCCCGGGTGGTGCGGAACCTGGCCCTGCCCTCCCATCCCTTCCTGCCGGATGGCGTTTGGAAGGGGAGCCTCGAGGGGCCGGTGTTCGTGGATGAGGAAACCCTGGCCCTGCCCCTAAAGGCCAGGGAGACGGTGGGGGTGCTGGTCCTTAAGGGCAAGGGCCTTTCCCGGCGGATTCCTTTCCTCTCCTTCCTGGCCTCCCAGGTGGCCTTGGCGGTGCGCAACGCCCAGGCGTACCTCAGGGCGGAGGAGCTGGCCATCAACGAGGAGCGCACCCGCATCGCCCGGGAGATCCACGACGGCATTGCCCAGAGCCTGGCCTTCATGGCCTTGAAGCTGGATCTGGCGGAGAGGCTTCTTGCCAAGGACCAGGAGGCGGCCCTGAAGGCCTTGGCCGAGGTGAAGGAGACCCTGAGGGCGCAGATCCGGGAGGTGCGCCGGAGCATCTTCGCCCTGAGGCCCATCGACCTGGAGCGCTACGGCTTCCTGGAATCCGTGCGCCGCTACGCCCAGGCCTTTGCCGAGCAGGCGGGCTTTCGGGTGCAGCTTGCCTTGCCGGAGGGAGTGGGGCTTTCCCAGGCCAGCGAGCTGGTCCTCTTCCGGGTTCTGCAGGAGGCCCTCACCAATGCCGCCAAGCACGGCAAGCCCAGCCGGGTGGAGGTGGAACTCCTCCCCTTGGGGGAGCGGGGGGCGCGGCTGGTGGTGCGGGACAACGGGAAGGGGTTCCAAAACGCCGAGGCCCAGGGCTTAGGTGGGTTTGGCCTCACGCAGATGCGGGAGCGGGTGGAGGCCCGGGGTGGGCGCTTTCAGGTGCGTTCGGAGCCGGGAAAGGGTACGGAGGTGGTGGCGGAGGTTCCTTACTGAGGACCTGCTTATCATGGGAGGCATGGACCGTCCCGTACGGGTGCTTTTTGTCTGCTTGGGGAATATCTGCCGAAGCCCCATGGCGGAAGGAGCGTTCCGCAAACTCATCCGGGAGCGGGGCCTCGAGGCCCGGTTTGAGGTGGATTCCGCCGGCACGGGGGCTTGGCACGCCGGGGAGCCCATGGATCCCCGGGCCCGCAAGGTGCTGGAGCGGGAAGGGGCCTACTTTCCCCATGTGGCCCGGCAGATGACCCGGGAGGATGCCCTCCACTACGACCACATCCTGGTGATGGACCGGGAGAACCTGGTGGAGGTGCAAAGGCGTTTCCCCGAGGCCAGGGAGAAGGTCCACCTCCTCCTGGACTACCTGGGCGGGGGGGAGGTGCCGGACCCGTACTACGGGGACCTGGAGGACTGCCAAGAGGTCTACTGGATGGTGGAAGCGGCTGCCAGGGCTTTCCTGGACCGCCTTTTGGGGGAGGATGGACCCCAGGAAACTTCTTGAACGGGCGGGGCTTGAGGCCAAGGGTGTGCCTCAGTCCCTCTACGGTGGGGATATTTCCCGGGTATACCGCCTGGGGGCCTATGTGGTGAAGCTTGCGCCGAACCCACCTTTAGGCCTCTTCCCCGCGGAAGCCCGGGGGCTTAAGGCCCTGGCCGAGCGGGGGGTGCGGGTGCCCCGGGTATTCTTTGCCTCGGAAGAGGGATTGATCCTGGAATATCTGCCGGAAGGACCACCCGATTGGGAGGGCCTGGCCCGCATGTTGGCGGGGCTACACCGCCAGCGCGAAGCGGTTTACCGGGCCGAGGCGGGGTTTTTGGGCACCTTTCCCCTGCCGGGCGGGGAGGGGAGGGAGTGGACGGAGTTCTTCTTTTCGCGGCGCATAGAGCCTCTCTTGCAGGCCACTTGGGACCGCCTCGAGGGCCTTGGTCCCAGGGTGGAAGCCCTCTTTCAGAGGCCCCTGCCCGCCGAGGGGCCTGCACCCCTGCACGGGGATCTTTGGCACGGCAACCTTCGGTTTACCCCGGAGGGACCTGCCCTCTTGGATCCTTCCTTTTTCGTGGGGGAGCGGGGGGTGGACCTGGCCATGATGCGCCTATTCGGAGGGTTTCCCAAAGTTTTCTGGCAGGCTTACCAGGCACTATACCCCATTCCGGAGGAGGTGGAGGAGGCCCTGCCCCAGTACCAGGTCTACTACCTCCTGGCCCACGTGCACTTCTTCGGCAAGGGCTACCTCGGTTCCCTATGGAAGGCGATTTCCGCCTCTTAGGTCCCATTGACTGGCTGCAACTCCTCGCCCAGGGGGGGAAGACCGGGGTTTTTGCCGTGGAGGCAGGGGGTGGAAGGGGGGAGGTTTACCTGGAGCAGGGCCGGCCCGTCCATGCGGTGTTCGGGGAGAAGGTGGGGCAGGAGGCCTTGCTGGAGGTGCTGGCGTTGAAGGAGGGGCGCTTTCGCTTCTTGCTTGCCGTGCGCCCTCCCTTGAGTTCCCTGGAAGGCCCCCTCGAGGCCTACCTCTTGCAAGCGATCCGCCTCCTGGACGAGCGGGTGGAGGTGGGTCCCTTTGACCTGGTGCGGCCGGGGTCCCGGGCCCAGGCGGTCCAAAGCACCCTGGACCCCGTGGAGCTTTCCCTCCTCCTGGCCCTGGGCAGTGGCCAAAGCCCCCTGGACCTGGCCTCCCGCCTGGCCCTGTCCCTGGGGGAGGTCCTGAGGCGCCTGGGCCACCTGGCCCGGCTGCGCCTGGTGGAGGTATTCCCCCGGGTGCCGCGCACGGCCCGGCTTCGGGTGGCCCTGGGGCGGCAGGGGGCGCAGGTGGATGCCTTGCTGCTTTCCTCTTGGCGGGAGCATTACGGCCCCTTTCAGCGGGTAAGGGCGAAGGCCCAGAAAGAAGTACTCCTTCTTGTGGAAGGTGCGGAGGGCTTAGGGGTGGAGATCCGCCTTGCGCCGGAGCTGCTTCTCTTCCACGGGCTTCAGGTGGGGGAGGAGGTCTTGGTGTGGCCGGAAGTGTGAAGCATGGTATCCTTCCCCCATGGCGGAAGCGTTGGTGACCCTGGAGTCCGCTCTCCTAACCCATGGGTTGCCCTACCCCCTGAACCTGCGCACCGCTAAAGCCCTGGAGGAGGCGGTACGGGCCGAAGGGGCCATCCCCAAGACCATCGCCCTGGTGCGGGGAGAGGTGCGCCTCGGCCTTTCCCCGGAAGAGATGGAGGCCTTGGCCCAGGGGGGTGCGGAGAAGGCGAGCCTCTGGAACCTTCCTGCCCTCTTGGTCCAGAAGAAAAGCGCCGGGACCACGGTGGCGGCCACGGTCCACCTGGCCCACCGCCACGGGATAGCGGTCTTCGCCACCGGGGGGATCGGGGGAGTGCATCCCGAGCCCTTTGACGAGAGCGCCGATCTCTTGGCTCTTGCCCGCACCCCCATCCTGGTGGTTTCCTCCGGGCCCAAGGCCATCTTGGACCTGAGGGCCACCCTGGAGCGCCTGGAAACCCTGGGGGTTTCCGTGGTGGGCTACCGCACGGACCGCCTGCCCGCCTTCTTTTCCCCTTCTTCCCCCTTCCCCGTGCCCGCCCGGGTGGAAACTCCCCTCGAGGCTGCCTTGATCCTCCGCAAGTCCCGGGAGCTGGGCTTAGGGGCAGTCCTCCTGGTGAACCCGGTGTCCCAGGGCCTGCCCTACGAGGAGGTGGCCCTTTGGGTGGAGAAGGCCAACCACCAAGCGGCCAGGGAAGGGGTGTTTGGCAAGGCCCTCACCCCTTACCTCCTGAGGCGCCTTTCCGAGCTTTCCCAAGGGGAGACCGACCGGGTCAACGAGAGGCTTCTCCTGGAAAACGCCCGCCTGGCGGCCCGGGTGGCCCTGGCCTTTGCCGGGCTAGAATAGCCTTGTGTGCGAACTGGGGGAAAGGTTAAGGCGGGCCCGGGAGGAGAAGGGGCTTTCCCTTAAGGAGGCGTCGGCGCGGTTGGCCTTGAAGGCCAAGGTGCTGGAGGCCCTCGAGGCCTGCCGTTTTGAGGAGCTTCCCGAGCCAGCCTTGACCCGGGGATACCTCCGGCGCTACGCCCTTCTCCTGGGGCTGGATCCCGAGCCCCTTCTGGCCCTTTATCCCCTGGCCCCCACCCTTCCTCCCCCACCCCCGCCAGCTTCCCGGCGCCCTTTCCCCTGGTTGCTTTTGCTGGCCTTGGCCCTCTTGGGAGCCTTAGGGTATGGGGCCTACCTGGTTTTGCGTCCAGCGCCCGTGCAGACGGTGAGCCTGCCCCCTGAGCCCCCGCCCAAGCCTCCGGAGCGCTACGGGCTTCGGGTGGTGAGCGAGCCCCCGGGAGCCCGGGTGTACCTGGATGGCTTCTACCTGGGTCAGACGCCCTTGGCCTCGCCACCCCTGGAAGGAGGCAGGCGCCTTCTCAGGCTGGAGCTACCCGGGTACGAGCCGGTGGAGGAGGAGGTGAACCTGGACCGGAACCTCTCCTTAAGCTACCGCCTGGTTCCCAGGCCTTCCCCTGCGCCCACCTCTTCCAATCCCCAAGTGGAGGTTTCCCCGGGGAAGCTGGTGCTTCGCCTCGAGGGCCGGAGCTGGCTCAGGGTCACCCAGGGGGAGAAGAGCCTGTACGAGGGCATCCCCGAGGTGGGTGCGGAGCTTAGCTTTGACCTTCCGGTGGAGGTGCGCTCGGGGAATCCCGGGGCGGTGCGGGTTTTCCTGGATGGCAAGGACCTTGGGCCCTTGGGGGAGCCGGGGAAGCCCCTTACCCGCCGCTTTGAGGCGCCTTGATGCGGAAGCTTGGAAGGGGACTATACTGGTTCGTTGGAGCCCCGAGGATGGCCCTTTGGGCTGATGGGGCTCCTGGAGGTCTATGGCGAAGATCGGCTTTGTGAGCCTGGGCTGCCCCAAGGCCCTGGTGGACTCGGAACAGATCCTTTCCCGGCTTAAGGCCCTCGGCTACGAAACCAGCGCCACCTACGAGGAGGCGGAGCTGGTGGTGGTGAACACCTGTGGCTTCATCACCCCGGCCGTTGAGGAGAGCCTCGAGGCCATCGGGGAGGCCTTGCGGGAAAACGGCAAGGTGGTGGTGACGGGATGCCTGGGGGCCAGGCCCGAGGTGATCCGGGAGAGGTACCCCAATGTGCTGGAAGTCACCGGCCCGGGGGAGGTGGAGCGGGTTTTGCAGGCCGTGCAGGAGGTGCTTCCCGCACCCCGCAACCCTCTTTTGGACCTCATCCCGCCCCAGGTGAAGCTCACTCCCCGGCACTACGCCTACCTGAAGCTTTCCGAGGGATGCGATCACCGCTGTAGCTTCTGCATCATCCCCAAGCTGAGGGGAGGCTTGCGCTCCCGCGACGCCGGGGAGGTCCTGGCGGAGGCCGCCCGGCTGGTGGCCACGGGCACCCGGGAACTCCTCCTCATCGCCCAGGATCTCTCCGCCTACGGGGTGGACCTCCGCCACCGGGAAAGCTTCTGGGGTGACCGCCTGGTGAAGGCGGAGCTTAAGGACCTTCTTTCCCACATGGCGGAGCTTGGAGCCTGGATACGGCTTCACTACGTTTACCCCTACCCCCACGTGCGGGAGCTTCTGCCCCTCATGGCCGAGGGCAAGGTGCTTCCCTATTTGGATGTGCCCCTTCAGCATGCTTCGGAGCGAATCCTCCGCCTCATGCGCCGACCGGGGGGGTACCAAAGCCACCTGAAGACCCTAAAGGCCTGGCGGGAGGTGGTGCCGGAGCTCGCCATCCGCTCCAGCTTCATCGTGGGCTTCCCGGGGGAGACGGAGGAGGACTTCCAGATCCTCCTGGACTTTTTGCAGGAGGCGGAGCTGGACCGGGTGGGGGTCTTCACCTATTCCCCAGTGGAGGGAGCTGAGGCTAACGCCCTTTCGGGCCATGTCCCCGAGGAGGTCAAGGAGGAACGGAAGGCCAGGCTCATGGAGGTGCAGGCGGAAATCAGCCTGCGAAAGAACCAAAGCTTCGTGGGGAAGACCCTCGAGGTCCTGGTGGACGAGCTTCCGGAGCCCGGCTTGGCCGTGGGCCGGAGCTATCGGGATTCCCCGGGAATAGACGGGCTGGTCTACGTGGAAACCGACGGCACGGCCCGGGTGGGGGAGAGGATCCCGGTTCGGATAACCCGGGCGGATACCTACGACCTTTACGGGGTCCAGGTTTAGGATAGGAGCGGTATGTACATCGTCATCGCCGGGGGCGGGGAGGTGGGCGGGGAACTGGCCCGCACCCTGGAAAAAGCCCATGAGGTGGTGGTGCTGGACCGCAACCCCCAGGCCAAGGAGCGCTTCGCCCATCTGGACGTGAAGGTGGTGGTGGGCGGGGCCACCGACCCCGATGCCCTTAGGGAGGCCGGGGTGGACCGGGCGGACCTCTTCATCGCCAGCACGGATTCCGATGAGGTGAACCTGCTGGCCTCCCTTCTGGCCAAGGGCCTTGGGGCCAAGGAAACCCTGTGCTTCGTGGGCAAGGGAGGGTACGTGGAGGTGCTCACCGATCCCCGCACCGCCGAGATCCTGGGTACCCGCATCGATAAGGTCCTCTGGCCGCAAAGGGCCATGGCCAGGGAGATCGTGGAGGTGATCCTGGTTCCCGGAGCCGTGGACACCGAGGTGCTGGCGGAGGGGCGGCTCCGCTTCGTGGAGTACCGGGTGAAGGAAGGAGGGCCCTACGCCCACCGGCTTCTATCCGAGCTTCCCTGGCCGGAGGGGGTCCTGGTGGTGGGGTTGGTGCGCGATGGAACCTTTTGGAGTTTCGCCCACCCGGAGTATCCCGAGGTCATCCTGGAGCCCGGGGACAAGATCCTTTTCGTTACCACCCTAAGGGCTTTCCCTGAGCTGGAGGCCTACTTCGCCACGGGGCGGGGCGTGCGCAGGGTGATGGTCATCGGTGGGGGAAACGTGGGTTTTATGGTGGCCCAGGAGCTTCTAAGGCGGCGCCTCGAGGTGGTGATCATCGAGCCCAGCCGCGAACGGTGCGAGTGGCTTTCCCAGGAGCTTCCCGGTGCCCTCATCATCCAAGGGGATGGTACCGACCTGGAGCTTCTGGAGGCGGAGGGATTGCAGGAAGCCGATGCGGTGGTGGCGGTGACCGACAACGACGAGAAGAACCTCCTGGCCTCCCTCCTGGCCAAGCAGCTTGGGGTGGGTAAGGTGATCACCCGGGTGTCCCGCTCGGAAACCCGAAGGCTCTTTGAGCAGGTGGGCATAGACCTGCCCCTCACGCCCCGCCAGGCGGCGGTGCGGGCGGTCTTGGACTACCTGGGACCCGAGAACGTGGAGCATGTGTCCACCATGGACGAGAACATCGAGCTGCTGGAGGTGGAGCTTCCGGAGAACTTCAGGCCCCGGTACCTGAGCACCCTGGCCACGCCCCAGGTGGCCCCGGTGGCCCTGGAGCGGGACCATCGGGTGATGCTCTACCGCGAGGACCTCGAGGCCCTGCCCAACGACCGGCTCTTTTTGGTGGTGGCCCGGGAGGTGGCGGATGAAGCCGTGGCCCGTGTCGTCGGCTAGGCAGGGGTTTCGCTCCAGCCTCTACCTCCTGGGCCTTACCTACCAGGGCTTTGGCCTTCTCATGCTGGCCTTCGCCCTCCTGGCCCTGGGCTGGGGGGAGGACGCCCGGGGGTTTCTTTTGGGGACGGTGCTGGGGGTGGGGTTGGGCAAGGCCCTGCAGGGGGTGGGGCATGCGGAGGCCCAGCCGCACCGGGCCGAGGTCTTTGCCGCCGTGGCCCTGCTTTGGCTTTTGGTGCCCGCCTTGGGGGCGATACCCTACTGGATCTCGGGGGGGCTGGACTACCTGGACGCTCTTTTTGAGGCGGTTTCCGGCTTTACCACCACCGGGGCCACGGTGCTTTCGGATTTCGGGCAGTTTGGCAAGAGCCTTTTTCTCTGGAGAAGCTTCACCCAGTGGATGGGGGGTATCGGCATCGTGGTGCTCTTCCTGGTGGTCTTTCCCCAGCTTCAGGTGGCGGGCCGCCAGGCCTTTTTCGCCGAGAGCACGGGGGTGGAGAAGGAGAAGCTTACGCCCAGGCTACGGCACACCGCCCAGGCGGTCTTGCGGGTGTACCTGACCCTGACCGCCTTGGCCTTCCTGGCCTACTGGTGGGCGGGCGTACCCGTCTTTGAGGCCTTGGCCAACGCCCTCACCACCACCCCGGCGGGAGGGTTCAGCCCCAACCCGCAAAGCTTTGCCGCCTACCCCCTCCTGGCCCAGTGGCTGGGTAGCCTCTTCATGTTCCTGGCGGGGGTGAACTTCCTTCTCCAGTACCGGCTGTTCTTCGGACGGGAGGTCAAACCCCTCTTCAGGGATGCGGAGTTCCGGGCCTATGCCCTGCTGGTGCTCCTTGCGGGTTTACTGCTTTCCCTTTACCTCTACACCCACCACATGTACAGCCTCGAGGCCAGCCTCCGCCATGCCTTCTTCCAGGTGATCTCCATCGTGACCACCACGGGTTTTGCCAGCGTGGACTTCGCCCAGTGGGTGGTGCCGGCCCAGGCCATCCTGGTGCTCCTCATGTTCGTGGGGGGAAGCGCGGGCTCGGGGGCGGGGGGCATCAAGGTGGTGCGCTGGCTTTTGCTTTTCGGGCTTCTCAGGCGGGAGATCACCCGCACCCTGCACCCCAGGGCGGTCCTTCCCCTGCGCCTGGGACAGCGGGTGGTTTCCGAGGAGGCCTTGCGGCAGGTTTCCGTTTTCATCTTCCTTTACACCCTTCTCTTTGGCTTCGGCACCCTGACCCTGGCCCTTTTGGAGGGGAGTTTTGTGGAGGCCTTTACCGCCAGCGCCCAGGCCATCGGCAACATCGGGCCGGGGCTGGGGACGGTGGGCCCTATGGGTTCCTATGCGGAACTCCATCCTGTTTCCAAGGTGGTCCTCATCTTCCAGATGTGGGCGGGGCGGATAGAGATCCTTCCCGTGGTCCTCCTCTTCAGCCCGGAGCTCTGGCGGCGGCTTCGGTGAAGGGTATAATCCACCCCATGAGGGTACTGGGGCGCCTTACCGCCATGCCTGAGCTTCCCGAGGCCCTTAGGGGCTTGAGGAAGCTGGCCTATAACCTGTGGTGGAGCTGGAATCCGGAGGCGGCAGAGCTTTTCCAGGAGATCGATTCCTCGCTTTGGAAGCCTTTCCGCGGCAATCCGGTCAAGTTGCTTTTGGAGGTGGACCCCGCCCGCCTCGAGGCCCTGGCGGGGAGCACCTATCCCGCCCGGGTCCAAGCGGTGGTGGCGGCCCTGGAGGCCTACCTGAAGGAGCGGGAGGAGAAGCAAGGGCCTCCTACCGCGTATTTCTCCGCGGAATACGGCTTCCACAGTTCCTTACCCATCTATGCGGGGGGGCTTGGGGTGCTGGCCGGGGATCACATCAAGGCGGCCAGCGACCTGGGCTTGAACCTGGTGGGGGTGGGGATCTTCTACCACGAGGGTTATTTCCACCAGCGCCTTTCCCCGGAGGGAGCCCAAGTGGAGGTGTACGAAACCCTGCATCCGGAAGAGCTACCCCTTCTGCCCGTGCAGGACCGGGGGGGACATCCCTTAAGGGTGGGGGTGGAGTTTCCCGGGCGTACGGTTTGGCTTGGGGCCTTCCAGGTGCAGGTGGGTGCCGTGCCCGTATACCTCCTCACCGCCGATCTTCCGGAAAATGCCCCGGAGGATCGGGCCATCACCGCCAGGCTTTATGCTCCCGGTCTCGAGATGCGCATCCAGCAGGAGATGGTCTTGGGGATCGGGGGGATCAGGCTGCTACGGGCCTTGGGGCTTAACCCCCAGGTCTTCCACATGAACGAGGGGCACTCGGCCTTCCTGGGCCTGGAGAGGGTGCGGGAGCTGGTGGCCGAGGGGTACACCTTCCCGGTGGCTTTGGAACTGGCCCGGGCCGGGGCTCTTTTCACCACCCATACCCCGGTACCCGCGGGGCACGACGCCTTTCCTTTGGAGCTTGTGGAACGGTATCTCTTGGGTTTCTGGGAAAAGCTGAGCGTGGACAAGGAGGGCTTTTTCGCCCTGGGCCTCGAGGAGAAGCCTTGGGGCAAGGTCTTTTCCATGTCCAACCTGGCCCTTAGGACCAGCGCCCAGGCGGGTGGGGTTTCCCGCCTCCACGGGGAGGTTTCCCGGGAGATGTTCCACCACCTCTGGCCGGAGCTTTTGCGGGAGGAGGTGCCCATCGGCCACATCACCAATGGGGTCCACACCTGGACCTTCCTCCACCCCAGGCTACGCCGCCATTACGCGGAGGTGTTTGGTCCTGACTGGCTGCGGCATCCTGAGGACCCCGCCACCTGGAGGGTGGAGGGGTTGGGGGAGGAGTTTTGGCGCATCCACCGGGACCTCAGGGCCGAGCTGGTGCGGGAGGTGCGCTCCCGCCTCTACGAGCAACGCCGTAGGAACGGGGAAAGCCCAAGCCGCCTCCGCCAGGCGGAGCGCCTCCTGGACCCGGAGGCCCTCACCGTCGGCTTCGCCCGCCGCTTCGCCACCTACAAGCGGGCCGTGTTGCTGTTCAAGGATCCCGAGCGCCTCCTCCGCATCCTCCAGGGCCCTTATCCCGTGCAGTTTGTCTTTGCGGGTAAGGCCCATCCCAAGGACGAGCCCGGCAAGGCTTACCTCCAGGAGCTGGTGGCCAGGATCAAGGAGTACGGCCTCGAGGACCGCATGGTGGTCCTGGAGGACTACGACATGTACCTGGCCCGGGTTTTGGTCCACGGCAGCGATGTCTGGCTCAACACTCCCCGGAGGCCCATGGAGGCCTCGGGCACCAGCGGGATGAAGGCGGCGTTGAACGGGGTCTTGAACTTAAGCGTCCTGGACGGTTGGTGGGCTGAGGCCTACAACGGAAAGAACGGTTTTGCCATCGGCGACGAACGGGTCTACGAGAACGAGGAAGCCCAGGACATGGCCGACGCCCAGGCCCTGTACGACGTGCTGGAGGGGGAGGTGCTTCCCCTTTTCTACGCCAAGGGGCCCGAGGGCTACTCCTCAGGGTGGCTTTCCATGGTCCACGAAAGCCTCCGCACCGTGGGCCCGAGGTTCAGCGCCGCCCGCATGGTGCGGGAGTACCTGGCCCTTTACCAAAGGGGGCAGGAGTGGGCGGGGAAGGCCAGAGGGGAAGAGGAGGTGCTGCGCGCCTTCCACCAGGCCCTGCCTGCCTTTTATGGCCTGGCCCTCCGGGTGGAGGTTCCAGGGGACCTGACCTTGAATGGGGAGCCCTTGCGGGCGCGGGCTTACCTGGAGGGGGAGGTGCCGGAGGCCCTAAGGCCTTTCCTCGAGGTCCAGCTGGTGGTGCGCCGCGCAGGCGGGGGGCTGGAAGTGGTGCCCATGGAGGAGGCCTCGGGATGGTTCGAGGTGGCCTACCGCCCTTCCCGGCCGGGAAGCTACGCCTACGGGGTGCGCATGGCCCTCAGGCATCCCGTGACGGGCCGGGTGGAGTGGGTGCGGTGGGCTTAAGGCCACCCCACCCTGGCAAAGCCAGGGTGGGGGCGCTGGCGGTTGCTTTATTTCTCCGGTAGGGTCTGCAGGTAGGAGAGGAGGTCTTGGAGCTGGGCAGGGCTCAGGAAGGAGAACCCGGGCATGACAAAGTTCCCGGGTTGGCCGTTCAGGACCTTGTGGAGGACTTCCTGCGGGTTCTCCTTGGCCAAGGTACCCACGTATTCAGGGTTTTCCGGGGTGAGGAAGTTGATGGCCCGGCCATCCTGGCCATGGCAGGAGGCACAGACCCGGTACACCGCCTTCCCCGCCACGAGATCCCCGCGGAGGGGCTTTTTGGCCTTGTAGTCGATCAAGGTACGCATGTCCAGGGTGCCGTACTTGAGGAAAAGGGCGAGGTCCTCGAGGTCCTCCTGGCTCAAGTAGGGGCTGAAGTCGTGCTTGGGGTTGCTGGCGCCCTTCAGGAGGGAAACGATTTCCTCGAGGGTCTTGCCCCGGACCTGCAGCACCCCCACGAATCCCGTGTAGTGGGATCCAGAGCCATAGGCTCCATCCTTACCCAGATAGTCCCAGCCGTGGCACTCCTTGCACCGCCAGGTGTCGGTGCCCTTCCGGGTATTGGTGGTCTGGAGGGCCCAAAGGGGGTGGTCACCCGCCGGGGTTTGCACGCCTTTGGCCTTGATCCAGTGATCGTAGAGTTGCCCGCCCCGCTGGATCCTCCAGGGATCGATGCCCGTCTGCCCCTGCGCCGCCAGCAACAGGCTCCCCAATAAAAGGGCTACAAACCAGAACCCGCGCATATCCTACCTCCTTTCCCCCATGGTGGGGCAGTTAAAGTATGGCACGGGTCCTATGGGACGTATGTCCTAAGCGCTCCTCGAGCTCTCCCATAAACTGGCACCCTGCTTGAGGAAGCCTCGCATCCAGGTGGTTTCCCCTTTTCCCTTGACCCCCAAGGCGCACCCGGTATAATCGGCCCGTGCATCAGGGAGGGTGAGCATGAAAAGGATTCTTTTGCTGCTTGGGGTACTAGGGTTGGCCGTGGCCTTCGCCCAGGTGCGGACCTTGGACCAGATCAAGCCCTCGGGCGAGATCCGCATCGGCACGGAAGGGGCTTTCTCCCCTTTCAACTACTTTGACGAGAAGAACCAGCTGGTGGGGTTTGAGATCGACCTGGGCAACGCCATAGCCCAAAAACTGGGGCTGAAGCCCGTATGGATCACCCAGGCCTTTGATAGCCTTCTTATCCAGCTGAACCAGGGCCGGTTTGACTTCGTGATCGCCTCCCACGGCATCACCGAGGAACGGGCCAAGGCCGTGGACTTCACCAACCCCCATTACTGCACGGGCGGCATCATCGTGAGCAAGAAGGGAGGCCCCAAGACGGCCAAGGAGCTTCAGGGCAAGGTGGTGGGGGTGCAGATCGGCACCACCTATATGGAAGCTGCTCAGAAGATTCCCGGCATCAAGCAGGTCCGCACCTACCAGAAGGATCCCGATGCCCTTCAGGACCTCCTCTCGGGCCGCCTGGACGCCTGGATCACGGACCGGTTCGTGGCCAAGGAGGCCATCAAGGAGCGGAAGCTGGAGAATACCCTCCAGCTTGGGGAGCTGGTCTTCCAGGAAAGGGTGGCCATGGCCGTGGCCAAGGGCAATAAGAGCGTGCTCCAGGCTCTTAACCAGGCCCTGGCCGACCTGATGAAGGACGGTACCTACGCCCAGATCAGCAAGAAGTGGTTCGGCGAGGACGTGCGCTGTAAGTAAGCCAGTCCCGGGCCCGGGGTGAAGGGGTTGCCCTGGGCCCTTTTCCTGCCGTGAAGATGCCATCTTGGTTGCGGGTCTTCTTGCTCCTGGCCCTCCTACTTGGGGGGTATTTCGGCTTGTTCGCCCTTTTGGGCGTGGTGCTGGAGCGCTACTTCCTTCTTACTGGCTTTGGACCTGACCGGGCGGCTTCCGCAGGCCAGGCCATGGCCTTGGGTGCGGAGATCACCTTAAAGCTCACCTTGATCTCCAGCCTGGCAGGGCTGGTCATCGGGGTATTCGCCGGGATGTTCCGCCTATCCCGGCGTTTGTGGGTGCGGCTTCCCGCCAGCTTTTACATCTGGGTTACCCGGGGCACGCCCCTTTTGGTGCAGATCCTCTTTGCCTACAATGCCTTGCCCCTCCTGCTTCAGCCCCTCTGGCCCGAGGCCCAGCAGGTTCTCACCCCCTACTGGGCGGCCTTCATCGCCCTTTCCTTCAACGTGGGGGCGTATAACGCCGAGGTGGTCCGGGCGGGCATCCAGGCCATTCCCAAGGGGCAGTGGGAGGCGGCCTGGTCCCTTGGGCTTTCCCCGGCGGACACCATGCGCTTCGTGATCCTGCCCCAGGCCTTGCGCATCGTGGTACCTCCCTTGGTCAACAACGTGGTGGCCCTTCTCAAGGATTCCTCCCTGGCCAGCGTCATCGCCCTTACCGAGCTGGCCCTCTCCGGGCAGCGCATCATCTCGGCTACCTTCCGGCCCGTGGAGGTCTACCTGGCGGTGGCGGCCATTTACCTCCTCCTGACCACCGTGCTCACCTTCTTCACAAACCTTTTGGAGCGGAGGCTCCAGGTGGCGGGGAGGTAGGGCTTGTGGAGGGGAAGGGGCTACGGGTATACTGCCTGCGGCATAAAGGAGGTGTAAGGTTATGCGGATAAGGACTACGCTATTGGCAGGGATCGCCTTCCTGGGCTTGAGCCTAGCCCAGGAGTTCGTCACCATCGGATCGGGTTCCACCACGGGGGTCTACTTTCCCGTGGCCACGGGTATGGCCAAGCTGGTGAACGATGCAGGTGTGGGCATTCGGGCCAACGCCCGCTCCACCGGGGGCAGCGTGGCCAACATCAACGCCATCGCCGCCGGGGAGTTCGAGATGGCTTTGGCGCAAAACGACATCGCTTACTACGCTTATCAGGGATGTTGCATCGCTGCCTTCGATGGGAAGCCCGTGAAGGGCATCCGCGCTTTGGCGGCCCTTTACCCTGAGGTCATCCATATCGTGGCCCGGGCGGATGCGGGCATCCGCACCGTGGCGGACCTCAAGGGCAAACGGGTGGTGGTGGGCGATGTGGGCTCGGGTACCGAGCAAAATGCCCGGCAGATCCTCGAGGCCTACGGCCTCCGGTTTGAGGACCTGGGCCAGGCCATCCGGGTGAGCGCCACCCAGGGCATCCAGCTCATGCAGGATAAGCGGGCGGATGCCCTCTTCTACACGGTGGGCCTGGGGGCCAGCGCCATCCAGCAACTGGCCCTCACCACCCCTATCACCCTGGTGGCGGTGGACCTGGGCAAGATCCAGGCCATCGCCAAGAAGTACCCCTTCTACGTGGGCTTCAACATCCCCGGGGGTACCTACAAGGGAGTGGAGGTCACCACGCCCACGGTGGCGGTGCAGGCCATGCTGATCGCTTCGGAGAAGCTATCCGCCGATACCGTGTACAAGTTCATGAAGGCGGTGTTCGGCAACCAGGAGGCCTTCAAGAAGATCCACCCCAACCTGGAGCGCTTCTTCAGCCTGCAGAAGGCGGTGAAGGGCCTGCCCATTCCCCTCCACCCTGGTGCGGAGCGGTTCTACAAGGAGGTAGGAGTCCTCAAGTAGGCTCCTGGCTGAGCCCAGGGGGCCCCGCCTGGGGCCCCCTTTGCCTGGAGGAAGTATGGAGAAGGACGCCTCGCTTTTGGTGGAGGAAACCGAGATAGGGGGGCGAAGGCCCAAGGGGGCGGGCCGGTATATGCTCTTCGGCCTGGGGGTGGCCTGGAGCCTCTTTCAGCTTTGGGCCACCGAGCTGGGTACCCTGGACCCCATGCGGCTCAGGGCGGTGCACCTGGCCTTCGCCTTGGCCCTAGCCTTTTTGGCCTACCCGGGGAGGCGGGGACCACGGGAGCGCATTCCCCTCCTGGACTGGGGCATGGCCCTCTTGGGAGTAGCCGGGGCCCTCTACGTGGTCTGGGATTACTACGGGATCACCCAGCTCCGGGGGGGTATCCCCAGCCAGCGGGATGTCTTCATGGGGACCCTGACCCTTGGGGTTCTCTTCCTGGCTGCCTGGCGGGTGGTGGGGCCTGCGCTGCCCATCATTGCCTCGGTGTTCGTCCTCTACGCCCTTACCGGGCCCAAGGGGCTTCTGCCCTTTACCCTTCCCTCCTGGCTCCAGCTCCATGCGGGCAGCCAGTGGGGGCAGCTCATGGGGCAGCTCTACACCACCGCCGAGGGCATCTGGGGGGTACCCTTGGGGGTTTCCGCCACCTTTGTGTTTCTCTTCGTCCTCTTTGGCGCCCTCTTGGAAAAAGCTGGGGCGGGGCATTTCTTCATCCAGTTGGCCTACGCCCTGTTGGGCCACTTCCGCGGGGGGCCCGCCAAGGCGGCGGTGGTGGCCAGCGCCCTCACGGGGGTGGTTTCGGGAAGTTCCGTTTCCAACGTGGTCACCACGGGCACCTTCACCATCCCCTTGATGAAGCGGGTGGGGTATCCGCCGGAGAAAGCCGGGGCAGTGGAGGTGGCCTCCTCCTCCAACGGGCAGCTCATGCCTCCGGTCATGGGGGCTGCGGCCTTCATCATGGCGGAGTTCCTGGGCATCCCCTATAGCCAGCTCATCCTGATCGCGGTCATCCCCGCCATTCTGGCCTATGCCACCCTTTTCATCACCGTGCACCTCGAGGCCCTGCAGCTGGGCCTCAAGGGGGTACCCAGGTCGGAGCTACCCCCCGTGGGTCCTATTCTGCGCTCGGGCCTTCACTACCTCCTGCCCCTTGTCTACCTGATCTACGCCCTGGTGGCCCTGCGCCTGACCCCCGAGCGGGCAGCCTTGAACACCATCTTCCTCATGCTGGTCCTCATCCTGGTCCAGGAGGTGTGGCGGGCCTATCGGGCGGGAACCGGGCTCGGCTTCGGCCTTCTTAGGGGGGGAAGGCTCATTCTGGAGGGCCTCGAGGCGGGCGCCCGGGGCATGGTGGGCATCGCCTTGGCCACGGCCAGCGCTGGGGTCATCGTGGGCATCGTCACCATGACCGGGATCGGCTTTGGCCTCACGGACATCGTGGAACGCTTATCGGGGGGGAATCTGATCCTGGTCCTCATCCTGGCCCAGTTCACCAGCCTCCTTCTCGGGATGGGCCTTCCCACCACTGCCAACTACATCGTTATGGCCTCCCTGGTGGTGCCGGTGGTGCTTCAGCTGGCGGAGAAAGCGGGCTATGCGGTGCCGCCCGTGGCCGCCCACATGTTCGTCTTCTACTTCGGCATCATGGCGGACTCCACGCCCCCGGTGGCCTTGGCCGCCTACGCGGCCAGCGCCATCGCCAGGTCCGATTTCTGGAAGACGGCGGTTCAGGGCTTCGTGTACGAGCTTCGCACCGCCCTCCTCGCCTACATGTTCTTCTTCAGCCCCAAGCTCCTCCTTTTGGGGGTGGAAAGCGTGGTGGAGGGGGTGTGGATCGTTCTTTCCGCCCTCTTGGGCATGACGGCCTTCAGCGCCAGCCTGGTGGGCTTCCTGCACAAGCGCACCACCCTCTTGGAGAGGGCCCTGCTCATGGCGGCGGCCCTCACCTTGGTGATACCGGGTCTTCTCACGGATGCCATCGGTCTGGCCCTCTTCCTCCTGGTCTACGCCATGCAACGGGTGCGAAAATGAAGGCGGTGGACCCCATCATCCGCATCCACAACCTGCACAAGTGGTTCGGTACCCTGCATGTGCTGAAGGGGATCCATTTGGAGGTGGCCCCTGGGGAGAAGCTGGTGATCATCGGCCCCTCGGGCTCGGGGAAGAGCACCCTGATCCGCTGCATCAACCGCCTGGAGGACTTCCAGGAGGGGGAGGTGGTGGTGGACGGCCACAACGTGAAGGAGGAGCGGGCCCTCAAGGAGGTGCGGCGGGAGGTGGGGATGGTCTTCCAGCAGTTCAACCTCTTCCCCCACATGACGGTGCTGGAGAACATCACCCTGGCCCCCATGCGGGTGAGGGGCTGGTCCCGGGAGCGAGCGGAGCGGAAGGCCTTGGAGCTTTTGGAGCGGGTGGGAATCCTGGACCAGGCGAGGAAGTACCCGGGGCAGCTATCCGGGGGCCAGCAGCAGCGGGTGGCCATTGCCCGGGCCTTGGCCATGGAGCCCAAGGTGATGCTGTTTGACGAGCCCACCAGTGCGTTGGACCCGGAGATGGTGGGGGAGGTGTTGGACGTGATGCGGGACCTGGCCCGAGGGGGTATGACCATGCTGGTGGTGACCCACGAGATGGGGTTTGCCCGGGAGGTGGCGGACCGGGTGATCTTCATGGACGGGGGTCAGATTGTGGAGGAGGGGAGGCCAGAGGGGATCTTCTCCTCTCCCAGGGAGGAGAGGACCCGGGCCTTCCTGCAACGCGTCTTGCACCACTAGATCCATGCCTGCACCCGAGCGCAAAGAAGGTCTTTGGGGGCTTTTGGAAGCCCTCCTGGATCCGAAGGCCCCTTCTTCCTTGCGCCTTCGGGGCCTTAGGCTTTATGCGGGTTTCCTCCTGGTTCTTCAAGGGGGGGTGCTCCTTCTCCTGGCCTGGGTGGTGCCCCGGGCATCCCACCCCCTGCTTTGGGCCTTGGCCCTGGGAGGCGGTTTATGGCTTCTTTTTCAGGCGGAGGCCAGTTGGCAACGGGAGGGGGAGGAGCCCCTCACCCCCTTGCGGGTGGTGGGTTTGGGGGGAGCCCTCTTCTTCTTTTTGGGGGTGATGGGCCTCCTCCTTTGGCCAGGAGGTTTTCTGCTCTTTCTCCTCGGGGCCCTTGGGTTTTTGTACCTTTGGTACCGCTCGGAACGGGCCTTGCTGGCCAGAAAGTAGTTTCTATTGGGAAAGCCTCAGGACCCGGGCCACATCCTTTAGGCGCACCCGGGACAGGGCTTTGATCCCCTCGAGGTGTTCCCTGGCCCGCTTCTGCCCGAGCTGGTAGACCAAGGGGAGGGCCTCGTGGTCGAAGGTGCCGATGGCCATGGGGGGATTGAGGGCGATGACCAGGTCAGCCTCCTGCAGGGCCAGGTCCTTCAGGCGCCTGCGGCTCGCCTCCCCGGCTAAAAGCGCTGCCTCCAGGGCCGTTTTTGGCCCTTCCTTAGGTGGAGGGTTGGATACATCCACGGCCACCACCTTGGGGAAAAGCTCCTTGGCCGCCCGCACTGGCACCTTTTCCACCACGTCCCCATCCACCAAAAGCCTTCCCTCCCAGGGCACGGGAGGGAAGAGGCCAGGAATGGCCATGCTGGCGAGAACCGCCTTCCACACCGGGCCCTGGCGGAGGATTACCCGTTCCCCCGTGAGGAGGTCTGCCGCCTGGATGGCTAAGGGGATGGAGCTGGCCTCGAGGCGGGCCTCTCCGAAGAGGCGCTGTAACCCCAGGGCGATCCTTTCCGCTTCAAAAAGATGGGGGCGCCGGAAGGCGGTGAAGAGCCTGGCCAGGGTGCGGAGGTTTCCCCCTTGGCGGAGCCCGGCGATCTCCTGGTCAAAGATGGCCTCGTGAACCCTCCAGGGATCCTTGTGGCCGAAGGCGTAGGCGGCGGCCGCCAAGGCACCGGCGGAGCTTCCCGCAAGGCCTCGGATGGGTATTCCGGCTTCCTCCAAAACCGCCAGCACCCCCAGGTGGGCGTACCCGCGAACGCCGCCGCCTCCTAAGGCCAAGGCTACCCCTCGCACAATCCTTACCCTACACGTAAAAAGGCATCCTATGAAGGCATGGTATAACGAGGGCATGCGCCCCCACTTGAGTAGGGTTCCCGGTGTGCTAGGGGAGATTGCCCGCAGGCGGGCGGAAGAGGTGGTTCCCTATCCCCTTCCCCCTGCGCCTGAGACGGTGCCTTCCTTCCGGGAGGCCCTGCTTCAGCCAGGGCTTTCCGTGATCGCCGAGGTGAAGAAGTCGAGCCCCTCGGAAGGGGCCATAAGGGCGCTGGATCCCGTGGCAGCTTCCCTGGCCTACCAGCGGGGCGGGGCCCGGGCCATCAGCGTCCTCACCGAGCCCCATTACTTTGGGGGCAGCCTCGAGGACCTTCTTAGGGTCCGCCAGGCGGTGGACCTACCCCTGCTGCGCAAGGACTTCGTGGTGGATCCCTTCATGCTCAAGGAGGCCAGGGCCTACGGGGCCAGCGCGGTTCTCCTCATCGTGGCCCTTTTGGGGGAACTCACCGGGGTCTACCTGGAGGAGGCGAGGCGCCTTGGCCTGGATGCCCTGGTGGAGGTGCACACGGAAAGGGAGCTGGAGCTGGCCCTCGAGGCGGGGGCGGAGATGGTGGGCATCAACAACCGGAACCTCACCACCCTGCAGATAGACCTCACCACGGCCCCGAGGCTTGGCCGCTTGGCCCGGGAGGCTGGCTTTGGCGGGGTCTTGGTGGCGGAGTCGGGCTATTCCCGCCGGGAGGAGCTGAGGCCCCTGGAGGGGCTTTTCGACGCCGTGCTCATCGGCACCAGCCTCATGAAAAGCCCTGATCTGGAGGAAGCCCTGAGGGCGCTGGTAGGATAGCCCCATGTTGCTGATTCCCGCCGTGGACCTGAAGGGGGGCAAGGCGGTCCGGCTTTACGAGGGGGACCCGGGGCGGGAAACCCCGTACGGGGATCCGGTGGCGGCCGCCTTGCGCTGGCAGGAAGAGGGGGCCAGGCTCCTGCACCTGGTGGACCTGGACCGGGCCCTGGGAAAGGGGGATAACCTCGAGGCCCTCCGGCGGATCGCCCAGGGGATACGCATTCCCTTTGAGGTGGGGGGTGGGGTGCGTTCCCTGGAGGTTCTCCGGGAGATCCTCCTGCTGGGGGCTTCCCGGGTGGTGGTGGGCACGGTGGCGGTGAAGCATCCTGCTCTCTTGGAAGCCATGTTGGCGGAGGTGGGGCCTGAAAGGCTAGCGGTGGCCTTGGATGCCCGGGGCCTCGAGGTGGTGGTCTCAGGTTGGCAGGAGGCTGCTTCCCTTTCCGCCCTGGACCTCCTTGGGCGTTGGGAAGCCATGGGAGTGCGCACGGTGATCTACACCGATGTCCGGCGGGATGGGACCCTGAAGGGCTTGGACCTGGAGGTGGTGGCCCGGGTGCGGGAGGCTTGGCCCCATGAGCTCATCGCGGGCGGGGGGATCGCTGGCCCGGAGGACCTTTTAGGTTTAAAGCGCCTGGGGGTGGAGGGTGCCCTTTTGGGCAAGGCCCTATACGAGGGGCGCGTGCGCCTTTCCGACTACAAAGAGGGGGTATTCTAAGGCCATGAAGCTGGCCCACTGGGTGTTTCTCCTCGTCACCCTGGGGGTGGCGGGAGCGGGGTTTTACCTGTACCTGGCCTTCCCCTTCCTGGAGGTGCCCACGCCCTTGGGTTCCTGGCCCCTTTACTACCTTCTTCCGGGGGCCTATGCCCTGGGGTTTTTGGTGGGGGGAGTGTATGCCCTGGTTCTTTGGCTTTGGGGCGTGGGGGAAAGGCGCGCCCTTCTCAGGGAGGTGCGGCGGCTTCAGGGCGAGGTCAACGCCTTAAAGCGGGAGCGCATTGAGGAGATTCCCAGAATCCCCGATCGGGAAGAGGTGTAGCGATCCCCACTCTGGGGGATAGGGAAGGGAGGCTTAAGGGGTTATATGAAGGACCGGGTGCGCTGGCGTCTTCTCCCCTTGCCGCCCTTGAAGGAGTGGCGGGAGGTGATGGAGGCCTTTGGGGTGGGGCCGGAGGCTGCCTTGGCCTACTGGCACCGGGGGGTGCGCCGCCCTGAGGACCTGAAGCCTTCCCTGGGCCTTCTTCCCCTCAGGGGCCTGAAGGAGGCGGTGGAGCTTCTCCTTTGGGCGCTAGAGGGGAGGAAGCGCATCCGCATCCACGGGGACTACGATGCGGATGGCCTCACCGGAACCGTCATCCTGGTGCGGGGCCTCAGGGCCTTGGGGGCGGAGGTGCATCCCTTTATCCCCCATCGCCTCGAGGAAGGGTATGGAGTCCACCCCAAGCGCATCCCCGAGCACCTGGAAGCCGCCGATCTGTTCCTGACGGTGGACTGCGGCATCGCCAACCATGCCGAGCTTCGGGAGCTGGTGGAAAACGGGGTGGAGGTTCTGGTGACCGACCACCACACGCCCCGCGATACCCCGCCGCCGGGTGTCATTCTCCATCCCGCCTACACCCCGGACCTTAAGGAGCACCCCACGGGGGCCGGGGTGGCCTTCCTGCTCCTCTGGGCCCTCCATGAGCGGCTGGGCCTGCCCCCGCCCCTGGAGTACGCCGACCTGGCGGCGGTGGGCACCATCGCCGACGTGGCCCCCCTTTGGGGGTGGAACCGGGCCTTGGTGCGGGAGGGCTTGGCCCGGCTTTCCGCCTCCTCCTGGGTGGGCTTAAGGCTCTTGGCCGAGGCCGTGGGGTACTCGGGCAAAGCTGGGGAGGTGGCCTTCCGCATCGCCCCCCGCATCAATGCGGCAAGCCGCCTGGGGGAGGCGGAGAAAGCCCTTAGGCTTCTCCTCACGGAGGACGAGGAGGAGGCCAGGGGTTTGGTGGAGGAGCTGAACCGGCTGAACGCCCGCCGCCAGGCCATAGAGGAGGAGATGCTTAAAAGGCTTCTTCCCCAGGCGGATCCCGAGGCCAAGGCCATCGTTCTGCACGATCCCGAGGGGCATCCGGGGGTGATGGGCATCGTGGCGAGCCGGATCCTCGAGGCCACCTTGCGCCCGGTCTTCATCGTGGCCCAGGGGAAGGGCACGGTGCGAAGCCTCCTCCCCATCAGCGCCGTGGAGGCCTTAAGGAGTGCCGAGGACCTTCTTCTCCGCTATGGAGGCCACCGGGAGGCTGCGGGCTTTGCCGTGGATGAGGCCTATTTCCCCCGGTTTAAGGAGCGGGTGGAGGCCTTTGCCGCCTCCTTCCCCGACCCCGTGCGGGAAGTGCCCCTTGTAGGGCTTTTACCCCCTTTGACGTCACTTCCGGAGCTTCACCAAGCCTTGCTGGCCTTAGAGCCCTTTGGGGAAGGGAATCCCGAGCCCCTTTTCCTTCTCCAAGGCTCCCCGGAGGAGGCCCGGTCCATGGGGGAGGGGAAGCACCTCGCCTTCCGCCTGCAGGGGGTTAGGGTGGTGGCCTGGCGCATGGGGGAGCGGGCGGCCGCTATGCCCTCGGAGTTGGAAGCCGCCGTCTTACTGGTGGAAAACCGCTGGAACGGTACCGTGTCCTATGAGGCCCAGGCCCTGGACTTCCGCGAGCCCGGGGAGCTTGAGGGAGGGGTGGAGCCCTTTGCCTATCCCATTCCTTTGCCCGAGGCCTTGGCCCGAGCCAGGATGGGGGAGGGGGTATACGTTCCCGAGGATAACCCCGAGGGCCTGGAGTATGTGAAGAGGGCGGGGTTTCGCCTAGTAAGCGCTGAGGAAGCTACGCTTTGGCTAGGGATACCCCCCATCCCCGTGGGGGTTCCCCGCGGTCCGGTGTATGTGGCCCTGGGGGCGGGTGCCCGGGCCAAGCTCCTGGCTCCACTCATGCTCCCCATGGACGAGGAGCGGCTTAGGGCCCTGGTGGCCCAGAGACTCCTTTTTGCTTACCAGAGGGGGCATGCCCCCCTTTTCAGCGAGGCCTTGTTGGCCTACTGGGCGGCTTTGCCCGATAGGGCAGATGCATTGCCGAATAGGGGGTGAAGGATGTACAAGCAGCCCCGAGAGGTACATGAGGCCAGGATCTACACCCAGGCTTACCGGGTCTACGGGCTCATCTACCTGGTGCCCGGGGCGGGCACCGCCGATCTTTTGAACCAGGAGAAGCCCTATCTTCCGGTCACTGGCGCCCTCCTTTACACCCCGGGCTACACCCATCCCCCGGAGGCCAAGGACCTCAAGGCCAGCACCGGATTCCTGGCCTTGCGCAAGGAGCGGATCCAGTGGGTGGTGGGTGGGAAGCCCAGCGAGCCCCGTACCAGCCCGTCCCTTTTGGAAAGGCGGAGGCTTGCCTTTCTCTATGGGGATTACCTCCTTGCGGGCGACCTTCTGCTTCCCCGGGGGGTCCGGCTTTCCGACTATCTTTCCCAAACCAAACCCTTCCAGATCCTCCTCGAGGCCAAGCTGTACGTCCTCACCCCCAACAAACCCATCGTGGACCTGGAACCTTTGGAAACCTTCCCCTTCGTCACCCTGAACCTGCGCCGGGCCGAGGCGGTGGCCGAGGCTCCGGGGGAGGCCCAAGACCCCCGGCTTACCCTATTTGGCTGAGGGCCTCCCGAATGCGCTCCAGCTGGGCTAGGTTCTCCCTAAGCCGTTCCTCCTCGGCCTCCACCACCTCCTTGGGAGCCTTCTCCCGGAAGCCGGGGGCGGAAAGCTTTTTCTGGCTCCTTTCCGCCAGGGCCAGGAGTTCTTGCAGGCGCTTCTCCTGCCGGCGCCTCCACTCGTCCACGTCGAGAAGGCCCTCCAAGGGCATGCGCACCGTCACCTTGGGCATGGCCTTCACCAGGGCCCTGTTGGGCCGCTCGGGTAACAGCTCGGCCCGGGCCAGAAAGCGGAAGACCTCCTGGTTTTCCACCACCGGCGTGGCTTCCCCTTCCAGGTAGACCCGCACCTCCTGGGCCAAGGGAAGCCCGGCCTCGGCCTTCAGGGCCCGCACCGCCGTTACCGCCTGCTTGAGGGCTTCAAACCGGGCTTCGGCTTCCTCGTCCGTGGCCTTGGGTTGGGGCCAGGCCTCGAGGGCGAGCTCCTCCTTGCCCGTGAGGGCCTGGTAGAGCTCGCTGGTGAGGAAGGGCATGATGGGGTGGAGGAGCTTCAGGAGGGTGGCGAGGGTTTCCTCGAGGGTGCGTAGGGTAAAGGCATTCCCTGCCCTGAGGGCTGGCTTGCTGGCCTCCAGGTACCAGTCGCAGAACTCGCTCCAGACCAGCTCATATACCTCCCGGGCCGCCTGGGCCAGGTCCAGGGCCTCGTAAAGGGCAGTGATCTCCTTCACCCCTCGGCTCAGGCGGCTTTGCATGAAGCGGTCGGCCAGGGTGGGCTCTTCCGCCTTGGCCTGGAAGGCCTCCCGGCTCAGGAGCACAAAGCGAGCGGCATTATAGAGCTTGTTGGCGAAGTTCCGGGCCATTTCCAGCCAGCGGAGGTCCAGGCGGATGTCCTGCCCCCCCGTGGCCAGGTAGGTGAGGGCAAAGCGGAGGGCGTCCGCTCCATAGCGCTCCACCATTTCCAGGGGATCTATGACGTTCCCCTTGGATTTGGACATCTTTTGTCCCTTCTCGTCCAGGACGAGGCCGTGGAGGAGTACGGTCTTAAAGGGCCTTTCCCCCCGGAAGTGGTAACCGGAAACCTCCATGCGGCTCACCCATAGGAAGAGGATGTCGTAGCCCGTGACCAGGACGTCCCCGGGGTAGAAGGCCTTGAGGTCCTCCGTTTCCTCGGGCCAACCCAGGGTGGAAAGGGGCCAAAGGGCCGAGGAGAACCAGGTGTCAAAGACGTCCTCGTCGCGCTTTAGGCGCGGGCTCCCGCAGGCCTCGCAGGTGCTGGGGTCTTCCAGGTAGCGCTCCGGCCGGGGCACGTTCACCGCCCCGCAATCCTGGCAGTACCAGGCGGGTATCTGGTGCCCCCACCAGAGCTGGCGGGAGATGTTCCAGTCCCGAACGTTCTTCAGCCAGTCCAGGTTTACCTTCTTCCAGCGCTCGGGTACGAAGGCGATCTCATCCCGTTCCAGGCCCCTGATCACCTTTTCCGCCAGGGGCTTCATGGAAAGCCACCACTGGGGGAAGATGGCGTACTCCAAGGGGGTGCCGCAGCGGGAGCAGGTGGCCATCTGGATGGTGTAGTCCTCCTCCTTGAGAAGGTGCCCCGCTTCCCGGAAAAGCTCCACGGCCTTTTTCCTGGCCTCAAACCGGTCCAGGCCCCTTAGGGCTTCCGGCACCCTTTCCCCTTCCATACGCCCTTCCAGATTGATGACGGAAACCGCCTCGAGTCCGTGGCGTTCCCCGATCTCGTAGTCCAAGGGGTCGTGCGCTGGGGTCACTTTGAGGGCCCCGGTGCCGAACTCCCGCTCCACGGCACTGTCCGCCAGGATGGGGATCCAGATGTCCGTGAGGGGGATGCGGGCCTTTTTGCCGATAAGGTGCCGGTAGCGCTCGTCCTCGGGGTGGACGGCGATGGCCTGGTCAGCGAAGACGGTTTCCGGCCTCACGGTGGCGATGGCGATGCGTTCGCCGCCTTCCACCTCGTAGGCCAGGGTGTAGAGCTTGCCCGGGGTGGGCTCCGTTTCCACCTCCAGGTCCGAAAGCGTGGTCTCGCACCGGGGGCACCAGTTGACCAGGCGGGGGGCCCGGTAGGCCAGGCCCTCATGGTAGTAGCGGCTGAA
This sequence comes from Thermus sp. NMX2.A1, assembly GCF_000511705.1. Taxonomy (NCBI): domain Bacteria; kingdom Thermotogati; phylum Deinococcota; class Deinococci; order Thermales; family Thermaceae; genus Thermus; species Thermus sp. NMX2.A1. Next base: position 23,378 of record NZ_ATNI01000027.1, on the reverse strand, counting down.
GGCGTAGCGCACCGCCTTGGAGCGGGCTTCGTCCATGGTGAAAGCTTCCCGGCTCCAGTCAGCGCTGGCCCCAAGGCGTTTGAGTTGCTTTAGGATGGTACCCCCCGATTCCTCCTTCCACTCCCAAACCCGCTTCAGGAAGGCTTCCCGTCCCAGGTCGTGCCGGGTCTTGCCCTCCTTCAGGAGAAGCCTTTCCACCACCACCTGGGTGGCGATGCCCGCGTGGTCCGTGCCGGGGATCCAGACCGCCTCGTACCCCTGCATCCTTTTGTAGCGGATGAGGGCATCCTGTAGGGAGTTGTCCAGGGCATGGCCCATGTGGAGGCTTCCCGTCACGTTGGGGGGTGGCATGAAGATGACGAAGGGGGTCTTGCCGCTTTTGGGGTTGGCCACGAAGGGATTCTTCGCCCACTTTTCCGCCCACTTGGGTTCCACGGTCTTGGGGTCGTAGGCCTTGGGTAGGTCCATGCTATCCGATAGTTTACCCAAGCCGGGTGGGGTGCGTTCAGGGGATGCTAGCGCAGGAAAGGCCAGGTAGCCCTTCCCGGAGGGCACCTTGGACCTCGAGGCCCTTCACGAGGGCGTGGAGCTGGAAAGGGCATAGAGGTAGTAGTGGCCCTCCCCCAGGTCGAAGAAGGCATCCTCGTAGGCCAGGCCCTCTATCGGGGTTTCCCCAGGGATGGCCAGGAAGGTTTCCCCCACCCGGATCCCTTCCGGTTCCAGCTGGAGGATCCCCTGGGATACCTCCCTCGAATCCGCTTCGGGGTCGTTGACGGGTGTGTGGAGGAGCCGGACGGGAAGCCCCTCGAGGCTATAGAGGACGTTGCTGGGGTCCCGGAAGGGAGCCCGGTGGAGAAGGCGCTCCTCCACCAAGACGATCTCCCCCAAAAGGGCATAACGGTCCAGGGGCAAAAGGGCCTTGCCGCTTTCCAAAAGGACCAGGAAGCGGGTGCGGTCCTCTGGGGAAAGGAGCACGGGAGCCTGGTTCCTTCCCACCTTGGGATCCTGGTCCAGCCTCTCCCCTTTAAGGAGGGTTTTGGCGGCCTCCAGAGCTTCCTCACGGGTTTTGTAAAGGCTATAGGGATTGATCTTGAAGAGAAGGTCGTAGCCCCTGGGTCCCTGAATCAGCCAGGCCAGGTGGAGTTCAAAGAAGTGTTGCTTCCGCCACTCGGGGTACATGCGAATCCATATTAGCCCAAGCCTCGGGAGGGTTTTGATGAAAACTGTGAGTCCCCCCCTTGCCCAAAACCATATCCGGGTATACCCTGAGCCCGGTATGGCGCTTACGGAAGAGCGGGTCCTCGAGGCCCTGCGCACGGTGATGGACCCCGAGCTGGGCAAGGATCTGGTTTCCTTGGGCATGGTGGGGGAGGTGAGGCTGGAGGGGGGCCGGGTGGACCTCCTGATCAACCTCACCACCCCCGCCTGTCCCTTAAAGGGCCAGATAGAAGCGGACATCCGGCGGGCCCTTCATCCTTTGGGGGTGGAGGAGGTGCGGGTGCGTTTCGGCGGTGGGGTTAAGGCTCCCGAGCAGTACCCCATCCCCGGGGTGAAGCACGTGGTGGCGGTGGGCTCCGGCAAGGGGGGGGTGGGCAAGAGCACCGTGGCCGCCAACCTGGCCCTGGCCCTCTTGCAGGAGGGGGCCCGGGTGGGCCTCTTGGACGCTGACCTCTACGGGCCCAGCCAGGCCAAGATGTTCGGCCTGGAGGGGGAGAGGCTGAAGGTGGACCAGCACCGGAAGATCCTTCCCCTCGAGGCCTTTGGCCTCAAGGTCCTTTCCATCGCCAACATCGTTCCCCCTGGCCAGGCCATGATCTGGCGGGGGCCCATTCTCCACGGAACCATCAAACAGTTTCTGGAGGAGGTGAACTGGGGGGAGCTGGACTACCTGGTGGTGGACCTACCCCCAGGTACCGGGGATGTGCAGCTTAGCCTGGCCCAGCTCACCAAGGTTTCCGGGGGGGTGATCGTCACCACCCCTCAGGAAGTGGCCCTAATCGATGCGGAAAGGGCTGCCGATATGTTCAAGAAGGTGCAGGTGCCCCTTTTGGGGGTACTGGAAAACATGAGCCACTTCCTCTGCCCCCACTGCGGAAAGCCCACCCCCATCTTTGGGGAAGGTGGGGGCCGGCGGCTTGCGGAAAAGCTCAAGACCCGCTTCCTAGGGGAGATTCCCCTTACCCTACCCTTGCGGGAGAGTGGGGATAGGGGAAGGCCCATCCTGGTGGAGAACCCGGAAGGCCCGGAGGCGGAGGCCTTCAGAAGGGCGGCCCGGGAGCTGGCGGCTGCCTTGAGCGTGCAAGCCTTTATCGCCCTACCCCTGGCCTGACATGGCCCTAGTTCTGGAAGGCACCAAGGAACGGGTTTTGGACCTCCTGAGGCTAAGGCCCTATACCGCCAAGGAGCTGGCCGAAGCCCTGGGGGTGAGCCGGGTGGCGGTTTTGAAGCACCTGCAGGACCTCGAGGCCCGGGGCCTGGTGCGCTCGGAGGTGAGGAAGTGCCTGGGCCGGGGCCGGCCCTACCGCCTTTACATGGCCCAGGATAGAGAGGCTCCCTACGCTGCCCTTTGCGGGGATGTGCTTAGGGAGATGGAGAGGGTTCTGGGCTGGGAGGGGGTGGTGCACCTCCTTTTGGAAAGGAACCGTAGCCTGTTTGCTTCCTTGAACCTGGAGGCCCTTCCCCTCAGGGAACGGCTCGCCCGCCTGGCCCAGTTCCTGAGGGAGCAGGGCTATGAGGCGGAGGTGGTGGAGGAAGGGGGAAGGCTGTACCTTTGCCAGAAGCGCTGCCCCAAGCTGGCCCTCTCCCGGGAGCACGAGGCCCTTTGCCAAAGCGAGCTCCTTGCCTACCAGGAGCTTTTAGGCCTGCCCCTGGTGCGGGAGGAGAGGCTGGCGGAGGGGGGAAGCTGTTGCCGGTACCGGGTAGAATAGCGGGGTGTGGGTTTACCGCCTAAAGGGCACGGCGGCGGAACTGGACCCCTTGATCCCCGATCTCTTCGACCGGGGGGCCCGGGGCCTCGAGGAGCGGGAGGGGGAGGTGTGGGCCTATTTCCCTGCTCCTCTGGACCTCCCCTTTGGGGGAGTATGGGAGGAGCTCCCCGACGAGGACTGGCTTTCCGCCTGGCGGCGAGACCTTAAGCCCGTGTGGGCTGGGCCCTTCGTGGTGCTGGCTCCCTGGCACCCCTGGGAGGGGGAGGGGATTCCTTTGGTGATCGAGCCCGGCATGGCCTTCGGCACCGGGCACCACGAGACCACCCGCCTGGCCCTTTCCGCCTTGGCCCGCCACCTGCGTCCTGGGGAAAGGGTGCTGGACCTGGGCACGGGCTCGGGCATCCTGGCCATCGCCGCCGCCAAGCTGGGGGGCAAGGCCTTGGGGGTGGATATTGACGAAACCGTGCTTCCCCAGGCGGAGGAGAACGCCAGAAGAAACGGGGCCGGGGTCTGCTTCCTCCCGGGTAGCCTCGAGGAAGCCCTACCTCACGGGCCCTTTGATCTCCTGGTGGCCAACCTGTTTGCGGAGCTTCACCGGGAGCTGGCCCCCCTTTATCCAAAGGCCTTGGCCCCTGGGGGGAGGCTCCTCCTCACGGGGATCCTTTTGGAAAAGGCCTCCCTGGTGAAGGAGGCCATGGCCAGGGAAGGCTTCTCCCTCCTGGAGGAGGAGAGGGAAGGAGAGTGGGTGTTGCTGGCCTACGGGATCTGAGCCATGCGCCCGCACCGCGCCCATAGCCCAGGCCTTACCGGGGTGCTTCCCTTAAGGGAAAGCCGGCACCTCCTGGAGGTGCTGCGGGCCAAGGTGGGGGACCGGTTCACCGTCTTTGACGTGGACCGGGAGGCCCTGGCGGAGGTGGTGGAGCTGGGGCCACCGGTGCGCTACCGCATCCTGGAGGAACGGCGCCCGGAGCGGGAGGTGGGGGTGGAGGTGGCCCTCTACCCCGCTCTTTTAAAGGGGGACAAGCTCGCCGAGGTGGTGCGCGCGGCCACGGAGCTCGGGGCCACCCGCATCCAGCCCCTCGTCACCCGGCACTCCGTGCCCAAGGAGATGGGGGAGGGGAAGCTGAAAAGGCTTCAGGCCATCGCCGTGGAGGCAGCCAAACAGTCGGGAAGGCTAAGGGTGCCCGAGGTCCTGCCTCCCATTCCCCTGAACGCCCTTCCGAAGGTGGAGCAGGGTATGGTGGCCCATGTGGGAGCAAGAAGCCTGGTTCGGGAGGTGCTGGACCTTGGGAAGTCCCTGGCCTTGGCCGTGGGACCGGAAGGCGGATTTGCGGAGGAGGAGGTGGAGCTTTTGCAGGAAAAGGGCTTTACCCCGGTCTTCCTGGGCCAGAGGATTCTGCGGGCGGAAACGGCAGCCATCGCCCTCCTCGCCCTGTGCACCGCCGGGGAGGGGAGATGAAGACCTTCGGCTGGCTTGGGGGTGTGGTCCTCCTCTTCCTTGCGGGCTGCCGCTACACCTTCCTCCCCCTGGACCCGGGCAAGCCCCTGCCCCCGGAAAGGCCTTTTGTGGTGGCCCGCCTGGAGAAGGGCGCGGAGGAGGCCATCCTGGTCCTCAGGGTGGAGCGCCTTCCTTCCCCGGGCTACCTTCACCTCAAGTGGTTCCGGGAGGAGGCCTTGCTCCAGGAGAAAACCCTCTTTCTAGAGGAGGTGGGCTCCTACCGGGTTTCCTTTCCCTTGAGCCAGGGCTACCACCGCCTGGTGGGGCTTTGGGTGGAGGGGGTTCTTTTCCAGCTGGACCTGGGGATGCCCAGGCTACCGGACCCCGATGAGGAGGAGAAAAAGGGGAATGGTCAAGAAGGCTAGGAAGGTGGAAACCACCACGCTCCTGGCCACCCGCAAGGCTTCCCCCCCAAACTCCCGCGTGAGGAGGAAGGCGTTCACCGCCACTGGGGTGGCCGACTGCAGGACCAGGACCTGGTGCTCCAGGCGGGGAAGGCCCAGGATGAACCCCACCCCGTAGGCCAGAAGGGGGGCCACAAGGAGCCGCAGGCTGCTGGCCACTCCCTCAAAGGCCCCCACCTGGAAGCGGGTCTGGCTCATCTGCATTCCCAGGGTGAGGAGGAGAACGGGGATGGCCGCCTGGCCCATGAGGCGTAGGCCCTCGTCCAGGCGGAAGGGAAGGCTTACCCCCAGGGTCTTCAGCAGCAGGCCCAGAAGGAGGGCGTAAAAGAGGGGCAGGCGCAGGGTGAAAAGGAGCCCTTCCTTGAGGCCGCCTCCCCGTATGAAGGCCGGTCCCAGGCCGAACATGACCACGCTGGAGAGGATGAAGTACACTACGGCCCGTCTCAGGCCCTCTTCTCCCAGGGCAAAGTAGACCAGGGAAAGCCCCATGTTGCCGGAGTTGGGGAACAGGCTGCAGACGAGAAGGGACTTGGCGGCCTCGGGGGAGAGGCCAAGGAGCCTGGCCATCCCGGTGATGGCCAGAAAGAGGAGGAGGTAGGTGAGGGTAAAGCCCAAGGCAAGGCCCACCAGGCCTTCCCGGGAGTACTCCGCCCGGTACATGGCGTCGAAGATGAGGGCGGGCACCAGGAGGTAGAGGGTAAGGCGGCTTAAGGTGGTGAGGTCCATGGGGATGCGCTTTTCCATCAGATACCCGGAGAAGATCACCAGGGCCACGGGAAGAACCGTGTTGAGAAGGGCCTGCATGTGAGGCATTCTAAAGGCATGGCAGGCTATCTGGCGCTTTCCAAGGCTATAGAAAGGGTGCTTCTCCGGAAGGCGGAGGTTCCGAGAAGGCAGGTCCTTCCCATCCCGGGAGGGCGGTTTTTGGTGATGCCCGCCGCAGACCAAGAGGTGGCCCTTTGCAAGCTGGTCACGGTGGAGGCTTCCCGAAGGGAACAGCCCGAGGCCCACCGCCAGCCTGCGGTGCAGGCGGAGGTCTGGGTCAGGAGGCTGGATACCGGGGAGGTTGTTCACCTGCCGGGGGAAGAGATCACGAAAAGGCGCACCGCTGCCCTTTCCCTTCTCGCGGCCCGGCTTCTTGCTCCCAGGCAAGAGGGGGCCCTGCTCCTGGTGGGGCCTGGGGTTCAGGGGGAAGCCCACCTCGAGGCCTTCGCCGAGGGATTTGCCCTGCGCCGGGTGTGGATCCGGGGAAGGAGCAGGGAGCGGACCGAGGCCCTTTTGGCCAAGGCCAGGGGTATGGGCCTCGAGGCGGAGGAGTGGGTGGCCCCTGAGGTGCCTGAGGAGGTGGCCTTCATCGTCACGGCCACATCGAGCTCCACCCCCGTCCTACCCGAGAGGGTGCCGGAGGGCACCTTCATCGCCGCCGTGGGGAGCTTCCGCCCGGCGATGCGCGAGGTGCCAAGGGCCTTGGTGGAGCGGGCGGCGGTTTATTGCGACACGGAGGATGCCCTGGTGGAGGCCGGGGAGCTTCAGGGTCTTTCCAAGCCGGTGGTGACCTTAAGGGAAGCCCTTTTGGGCAAGCGGTCGGAAGGGGACCCCGTGCTTTTCAAGAGCGTGGGCCACGCCCTTTTTGACCTGGCGGCGGTGCGGCACCTCCTGGGCTTGGACTAAAGGCGGACGACGATCTTGCCCACATGGCCCCGGTCCAGGAGGGCTTGGAAGGCGGCTTCAGCCTCGGGGAAGGGGAAAACCCTTCCCACCACGGGCTTGAGCTCCCTGCCCAAACGGGGCAGGAGAAACCGCAAGGCCTCCTGCACCAGGGCTTTTTCCCTGAGGAGGGGAGCAAGCCAAAAGCCCATTACCGTGAGGTTCCTCCGCATGAGGCGCAAGGGATTCAGGGGCGCCACCTCTCCCTCGGCGGCCCCAATATAGACCAGCCTTCCCCCTGGGTTCAGAAGGGAAAGGCTTTCCTCCAGCTGGTTACCCCGCACCTCCAGAAGGATATCCACCCCGCCGAATGCCTTGGCCTTTTCGGGGAGCTCCGCATAGGTGGCGACGGCCTCAGCCCCCAGGGCCTGGGGAAGATCCAGCTTCTCGGGCCTCGAGGCGGAGGCCAGCACCTTTAGGCCCATGGCCTTTGCCACCTGCACCGAAGCTGTTCCCAAAGCTCCCGCCGCTGCCTGCACCAGGACCTTTTCCCCGGGCTTGGCCCCCGCCTGCCTCAGGGCCAGGTAGGCGGTGAGGAAGGAAACCGGGTAGGCGGCGGCCTCCTCCGGGGAGAGCCCCTCGGGCACGGGTAGAAGGGCTTCCCTGGGCACGGCTACCTTCTCCGCCAGGGCCCCATGCCCTACCAAGGCGGCAAAGCGCCGCCCCTCCACCCGGCCCACCACCTCCATGCCCGGCACGAAGGGCGGATGAATCCGGGTGAGGTATCCGCCAAGCCGCATGAGGTGGTCGGCGAAGTTCAGGCCCACCGCCTCCACTTCCAGCACTACCTCTCCCGGGCCCGGCGTGGGGTCGGGGATCTCCTTAAAGGTCATGGGGCCTTGAAGGCGTTCTTGCACCCAGGCGCGCATGGCAGGAGTCTACCCCTTTACCGAGCCAGCCAGGAGCCCCCGAAGGAAGTACCGGCCCAGGAAGATGTAGACCAGAAGGGTGGGTAAAGCGGCCAGAATGGCCCCGGCCATGGGCAGGTTCCACTTCACTGCCTCACCGCCTGCCAGTTGCGCCAGGGCCACGGTGATGGGCTGGCTTTCCGGCCGGGTCAGGGTCACGGCGAAGAGGAACTCGTTCCAGATCTGGGTGAACTGCCAGATGGCCACCACCACGAAGGCGGGGGCAGAAAGGGGCAGGATTACGTGGCGGAAGATGCCGAAGAAGCCTGCCCCGTCTATGCGGGCAGCCTCCACCAGCTCATCGGGGATTTCACTGTAGTAGTTCTTGAAGATAAGGGTGACGATGGGGATGCCGTAGACCACGTGGACCAGGATGAGGCCCCATAGGGTGCCGTAAAGGCCTATGGCCTTTACGAACTGGAAAAGGGGGATGAGGATGCTCTGGTAGGGGATGAACATCCCGAAGAGCATGAGGGCAAACAGGAGGTTAGAACCCCTAAAGGGCCACTTGGCCAGGACGTAGCCGTTGAGGGCTCCCACCAGGGCGGACAGCGCCGTGGCGGAAAGGGCCAGGACCACGCTGTTTTGGAACTTGGGCCGGAAGGCATCCCAGGCGATTTTGAAGCTTTCCCAGTACACGGGGTCCGGCCAGCGCCAGACCGTGTCCAGGGTAATCTTGGCGGGTTCCTTCAGGGCGGTGAGGATCACCAGATAGACGGGGAGAAGGAAGAAGAGGGTGGCGAGGAGTAAGAAGGCGTACAGGAAGAACCGGCCCATCAGCGCCTGACCTCCTTCCGAAGCTGGCTTACCAGGTAGGGGATGACCACCAAGGCCACCAAGAGCAAGAGGAGTATGCCGATGGCCGCCCCCTTGGCGAACTGGTTGCCGCGGAAGGCGAGGAGGTACATGTAGATGGCGGGTACATCGGTGGGGGCGTAATCCAACCCGGCCATGGCGAAGATGAGGTCAAAGATCTTCAGGGCGATGTGCCCCAGGACGATCATGGCGGAAAGGGTGATGGGGGCGAGGAGGGGAAGGATGACGTGCCGGTAGGTCTGCCACTCGCTGGCCCCGTCCACCTTGGCCGCTTCCAGCACCTCCACGGGGATTCCCCTTAGACCCGCCAGATAAAGGGCCATGGTGTAGCCGGACATCTGCCAGACCGCCGCCAGAATCACCCCCACCAGGGCTAGGCTGAAGCCGTGGGGCTCGGGGTAGGGGAGAAGGTGGGTGGTCCTGCCCAGGGTGAAGGCCCAAACCAGGAGGACCCCGCTGGACAACAGGCTCCAGAAAAGCCGCTTCCTTTCCCCTTCCTGGTGGGCTTTCCAAGCCACGTACAAGAGGGTTAGGCCCACCGCCAAGGCGGTGTAAAAGGGCAGTTGGTTCCAGTCAAAGACCCAGGTCTGCTGCCTGGTGGTGAGCCAGGGGAAGTGGAAGGGGGGTAGGCCAAAGAGGGTGGGCAGGACGTTGATCCCACCTTGGGGCTGCAAGAGCCAGCGCCAGATGGTGCCGGTGACCACGAAGGAGAGGGCCATGGGAAAGAGGAAGACGGTGCGGAAAAGGCCTTCTCCCTTGGGCCCGCGGTCCAGGGCCATGGCCAGGAGGAGGCCTAGGCCCAGGCTTCCCCCCATGAAAAAGAGGGTGAAGAAGATGAGGTTGACCACGCTTTGGCGGAAACGCACGTCCACGAAGCCGGTGAAGAGTTCACGGTAGTTTTCCAGGCCCACGAAGTGGAGCTCTGGCCTCAGGGCCAGGGCCTGGGCTGGGTTCTTTCCCCAGTCGGTGAGGGAAACCCAGAGGTTTTGCCCGATGAATCCGTAGACGAAGATGCCCACGGCCACCAAGGAGGGGAGGAGGACCAGGAAGGCTACGATCCGGTCGCGCATGCTCTCTCCGGAAAAGCCCGTGGGGGCTTTTGCCCCCACGGGCCGAGGAAGCTTAGCGGCCCAAGCCCACCTGGTTGGCGATGGCCTGGGCGGCGTTGGCGGCCGCCTGGGGGCTCTTGGTCTGCAGGAAGATCTCCATCACGGTGCCGAACTGGCTCATGAAGCTTTCCGGAGCCACGGCCCCGTGGACCAAAGAGCCCACGATGCGGTTGGACTTCCAGTCCTTCATCGCCGCCTGGCCGTAGGCGTTGTACTTGGCGGGGTCGGAGTCCAGCCGGGCGGAGATGGAGCCCTTCAGGGGGTTAAAGGTGTCCTGGCCCTCCTTGGAGCCCACCAACTTGAGCCAGTTGATGGCGTTTTGCCGGTTCTTGGCTCCCTTGGGCAGGCCAAAGGAGTCGGAGAGCATCATGAAGACCCCTTGGGTGCCGGGGGAGGGGGCCCAGGCGAAGTCCACACCGGGCTTCAGCTTCAGCGTGGTGCTCATGTAGCCGGCGGCCCAGTCGCCCATGATGTTGAAAGCGGCCTTGCCCTGGACTACCCGGTCCACCGCCTGTTGCCAGGAAAGCCCCGCGGCGTCCTTGTTGGCGCAATCCAGCACCTTGCCAAAGGTTTCCCATACGGCCACCGCCTTGGGGTCGGTGAACTTTAGCTTGCCGCTCCAGAGGTTATTCCAGCCGTCGGCTCCCAGGGTGGCCAGGGCCACGCTTTCCCAAAGGTGCTGCTGGGTCCAGTTCTCGCCCAGGGCCAAGGGTGCTTCAAGGCCCTTCCGCTTCAAGGTCTGGCAGGTGGCGAGGAACTCCGCCCAGGTCTTGGGCGGGGTCACCCCCCATTCCTTCAGCTTGGCGGGGATGTACCACATGACGTTGGAGCGGTGGATGTTGACGGGCACGCTCCAGATGCCTCCCTTGTAGGAGAGGAGGTCGATGAGGCCCTTGGGGAAGGCTTGGAGCCAACCCTCCTGCCGGAAGAGGCTGGTGAGGTCCTCCATGCGGTCGGCCACCACCCAGGTGCCGATGAGTTCCTGCCCGGCGTGCACCTGGAAGGTATCGGGCGGGTCACCGCCCAGCATGCGGGTCTTCAGGACCGCCTTGGCGTTCACCCCTGCCCCGCCGGTAACCGTGGCGTTGATGACCTCCACACCGGGATACTTTTGCTTATAAAGCCGGATGAGGGCCTCGAGGGCCGGGCCTTCGTCTCCCGCCCACCAGGAGAAGATCTCCAGCTTGCCCGTCTGGGCCAGGGCGCTAAGCCCCAAGGCCACGCCGATCGCCAAAAGCCACTTCCTCATACCTACCTCCATTGCGACGTGGGCTTTCTGCCCACAGGCCGCCCAGCTCGAAAAACCTCACCAAAAAGAGGCTAGCCCCACCCACCGCCGGGGCCAGGTGACCATAAAGGGAAGGTTGCACGGGCAAGGAACGATGGGCTTCCAGGAAGGCATGGGCCGCCAAGGACTGGCGCAAGGATTGCTCCAGGTAGGGGAAGAACTCGGCCGCCTTGCCCCCTATGACCACCCGGGCCGGGTCGTAGGCCACCGCCAGGTTGGCGAGGAACCGCCCCAAGGCCTCGCCCAGATGATGGATGGCCTCGAGGGCCAAAGCCTCCCCCTGCTTGGCCTGCTGGAGCAGGGCCTCGAGGGCCCCCGCCTTTCCGCCCAGGGACCGGTAATGCTCCAAGAGGGCACCGAGGCCCAGTTCGGTTTCCAGGCACCCCACCCGGCCGCAGGCGCAGGGCTTGTGCCCCTGGCCGAGCCAGTGGCCCAGCTCCCCAGCGGCCCCACCCGCTCCCCGCAGGATCCGGCTATCCGATACCACCCCGATTCCCAAGCCCGTGCTGAGCACCAGGTAGGCGAGGTTAGCCTCGCCGTGAAAGAAGACCTCGGACAGGGCCGAGGCCTTGGCATCGTTTTCCAAGGCCGTGGGCAGGGGAAAGTGGGAAAGCAGGGGCCGGAGGTCCAGGTTTTTCCAGCCCAGGTTGGGGACCAGGAGGAGCCGGTCCTCCACCACCACCCCAGGCAGGGTGAACCCCAGGCCCAAGGGCCCCGGTACATGGGGAAGAATCTCCTGCAGAAGCCGTTCCAGACGTTCCCTGGGACCGGCCTCCCGGGGGTGGCTCCATTCCTTGGCCCATAGAACCTCTCCCCGCCAGTTCAGGGCCAGAAGGACGGTTTCCTCCACCCCCAGTTCCGCGCCTAGGGCAAAGCGGGCGCCAGGGCGTAGGTGCAAGAGGGTGCCGGGCCGGCCCACGGGGGGAGAGGTAAAGGCCCCTTCCTCCAGAAGGCCCTCCTGTAAAAGCTCATCCACCAGGCGGCTTACCGCGCTTTTAGCCAAACCGGTAAGCCGGGAAAGGTCCGCCCGGGTAAGGGGGCCCCGCCTCAGGTGGGCCAGAATAGCCCGGCGGTTGAGCCTGCGGATTTCCCGCGTGTCCCCTTTGCGCATCCCAGTTCCTTTCCCTTTGCCCTTTAGTTCGTTCTCGGGACTAAGTAAATCACCCGTCCCCGAATGTGTCAAGCCCTTGCCTTTTTGCCCCATTAGGCTTAGCCTGGCCTTAAGGCCCGCTAGGGCCTCAAAGCCAGGTCCGTTGCCCTGGTGCCTGGGCGCGTAGTCCAGGCTTAAAGTGGGGAAGTCCGGTGCAAGTCCGGCGCTGTCCCGCAACGGTAACCGGCCACGCTTTGGGCTTAAGCTTCGCAGGCCGGAAGCCCGAATACCTGCCAGGGCCGCCCGCCAGACCCCGAGGCGGGCACCTCACGCGGATGGGGGAGCGATGGGGGTTTGCAAAGCCATTTGCGCCCCTGCCGCTTTCCGGCAGGGGTTTTCCCTACCTCCCCCGGGCCTGGCCCTAGCGGCCTTAGGGAGGTAGGCATGAGGAGAGTTCTTTCGGTTCTTTCGGTTCTTCTGGCGCTGGCCTTTGCTTTTCCCCTTACCCTCACCGACGACCTAGGGCGCACGGTCACGGTCAAGGCACCGCCCAAACGGATCGTCACCATGTTGCCCTCGGTGACGGAAACGGTCTGCGCCCTAGGGGCTTGCGACCGCATCGTGGCCACCGACGACTACTCCGACTGGCCCGAGAGGGTGAAGGCCCTGCCCAAGGCGGGGGGGCTTTACAATCCCAACCCCGAGTTCATCGTTTCTCTGAAGCCGGATCTGGTTCTGGTTTCCAAGTACGGGCGTTTGTACGAAACCCTGGAGCGGGCGGGCCTAACGGTGTATGCGGTGCGCACCGAGACCTACGAGGACATCTTCCGCACCACCCGCACCCTGGGGAGGCTTCTTGGCCTCGAGGCCCAGGCGGAGCGCCTGGTGGCCCAGATTCAGCGGGAGGTGTACCAGGAGGAGTCCCGTGCGGCCAAGGCCACGACCCGGCCCCGGGTTTACTATGAGATCGACCCCACTCCCTACACCGTGGGTCCGGAGAGCTTCATCGGGGTCCTGATCCAAAAGGCCCGGGGGGTGAACATCATCCCCAAGGAGCTGGGTCTTTTCCCCAAGATCGCCCCCGAGTTCGTGGTGGAGAAGAACCCCGAGGTGATCGTGGCCACCTACCCGGGTGCCCTGGAAACCATCCGGGCCAGGCCTGGCTGGAGCCGGGTGAAGGCGGTGCAGATAGGGCGCATCTGCGTGTTTACCGAGGGTCAGGATAGCCTCCTCTCCCGCCCAGGCCCCCGGGTGGCCCAAGGGCTTAGGCTTCTGGTGGATTGCTTCCATGGGCGTTAGGCCATGACCCGGGCCCTCCCCCTGGCCCTTAGGCGGAGCCTGGTCTTTTTCTGGCTCCTCCTCCTGCTCCTCCTGGCCCTGGTGTTGGGGGTAGCCATGGGGGCGGTGAGCCTGCCGCCGGGCGAGGTGCTCCAGGCCCTTTTGGGCCTAAAGGAGAATCCCATCGTCACGGAGATGCGGCTCCCCAGGGTCCTGGGGGGGATGCTGGTGGGGGCGGCCTTGGGGATGGCGGGGGCCAGCTTCCAGGGGCTTTTCCGCAATCCCCTGGCCGACCCCTATCTCATGGGCTCGGCGGCGGGAGCGGCCTTCGCCGTGGCCCTTCTGGCCAGCTTGCTGGGGGGCCTGGCCCCCGCCTTTGCCCAGCACGCCATCTTCCAAAGCCTGCCCCTTTCCGCTACCCTCTTCGGGTTCCTCGGGGCCCTCTCCGCCAGCTTCCTCACCCTGGTTCTGGCAGGGGGGGCGGCCCGGACGGGGGAGCTGGTTCTGGCAGGGGTGGTGGTGGGGAGCGTTCTGACCGGGGCCACCACCTACCTGATGATGCAGGACGCCGACCGGGTGCGGGCGGTCTTCGCCTACACCCTGGGCAACCTGGCCTTCATGGGCTGGCCTTCGGTGAAGGCCATGGTCCTTTTTTTCCTTCTGGCCCTTCCCCCGCTCTTGCTTTTAGGGCGGGTGTTGAACGCCCTCCAGCTGGGGGAGGAGGTGGCCCGGAGTATGGGGCTACCCCTCGAGGGCCTGAAACTCCTCCTCCTCCTTGCCGCAAGCCTGTTGGTGGCTGCTGCCGTGGCCCAGGCGGGGATCATCGGCTTCGTGGGCCTGATTACCCCCCATCTCCTCCGGCGCCTCTTGGGCGAGGATTACCGGTTGCTTCTGCCTGCTTCTGCCCTAGGCGGGGCGGTTCTCCTAACGCTGGCGGACCTCCTGGCCCGCACCCTTACCCGGCCGGCGGAGCTTCCCGTGGGGGTGGTGACCACTCTTCTTGGGGGGCCATTCTTCCTGTACCTGATGTGGAGGCGGCGTGGAAGGGCTTGAGGCCAAGGGGATCGTGGGGCCCTATGCCCTCTTAGGGGTGGACCTGGCCGTAAGGCCGGGGGAGTGGGTGACCCTTTTGGGCCCCAATGGATCGGGGAAGAGCACCCTTCTGAGGGTTATGGCGGGGCTCCTCCGGCCCAGGGCAGGGGGGGTCTTTCTGGAGGGGAAGCCCCTTCGGGGTTATGGAAGCTATGCCCGGGGCCGGCTCCTCGCCTACCTGCCCCAGGGAGGCCCCTACCCGGAGGGGCTCTTGGTGGAGGAGGTGGTGCGCTTAGGAAGGCTTCCCCACCTGGGCCTTTGGGGGCGCGAGGGGCGGGAGGATGTGGAAGCGGTGGAGTGGGCTTTGGAGGTTACGGGGGCTTCCCGTTTCCGGGGCCGGTACCTGGGTAGCCTTTCCGGCGGGGAGCGCCAGCGGGTTCTTCTGGCCCGGGCCCTGGCGGCGAGGCCCCGCTACCTCCTTCTGGACGAACCCACCACCTTCCTGGACCTGGAATACCAGGGTGGGCTTCTGGCCCTCTTCCAAAACCTGGTTGCCAAGGGGATGGGGATTCTTTCCGTCCTTCACGACCCCAACCAGGCGGCTTTGGCCGGACGGGTGGCGGTGTTGAAAGGAGGACGGCTTTTGGCGGAAGGAGAGCCGGAGGCGGTGCTCACGGAAGCCCTTCTGCAAAACCTCTACGGCCCAGGGGTGCGGGTGGCCCACCTCATGGGGAGGCCCCATGTCTACCTGGACGGATAGGGCCAGGCTCTACATCCGGGGCCGGGCTTTCCTCCTGGACCTTGGGGAGGAGGTGGCCTTTTACACGGAATCCGGACCCAAGAGGGCCCGTTACCTCCTGGTGGGTAAGCTTTCCCTGCCCGAGCGCCTGCGGCTTGGCCTGCCCCGGGAAGGGGTTCTCCACTACCCTTTGCCGGTGGACCCCTTGGCCTTTGAGTGGGAGGGGGAGACCCTGATCCTTCCGGGGCTCAGGGTGTATCTGGGAGGACCTCCGGCCTTTGTGGAAACCCCTTACTACGCCTGGCGGCTGGGGTGAGGCCAAGAAGCCCTTGACGGAAACCCCGCCACGGGGTAGGGTGAACTTACCGACCGTTCGGTCGCCAGACACAGGAGGTGGCGGATGCGGCTAAAGGACAAGGTGGTGCTGATCACGGGAGCGGCCCACGGGATCGGCCGGGCTACCCTGGAGCTGTTTGCCCGGGAGGGGGCCAGGCTGGTGGCCTGCGATCTGGAGGAGGAGCCCCTAAGGGAGGCGGCGGCGGCCACGGGGGCCTTGGCCCTTCCCATGAACGTGGCCGACCCGCTTTCCGTGGAGAGGGGATTCCAGGAGGCCCTTCAGGCCATGGGCCGCCTGGACGGGGTGGTGCACTATGCCGGCATCACCCGGGACAACTTCCACTGGAACATGCCCCTGGAGGACTGGGAGGCGGTGTTGAGGGTGAACCTTACGGGAAGCTTCCTGGTGGCCAAAGCGGCCTCCGAGGCCATGCGGGAGCGGAACCCTGGTTCCATTGTGCTCACCAGTTCCCGGGTGTACCTGGGTAACCTGGGGCAGGCCAACTATGCGGCTTCCAAGGCGGGGGTGGTGGGGCTTACCCGCACCCTGGCCCTGGAGCTGGGGCGGTACGGGATCCGGGTGAACGCCCTGGCCCCCGGGTTCATCGAGACCCGGATGACGGCTAAGGTGCCGGAGAAGGTGCGGGAGAAGGCCATCGCCGCCACACCCTTGGGCCGGGCCGGCCAGCCCATAGAGGTGGCCTACGCCGCCCTTTTCCTGGTTTCGGATGAATCCAGTTTCATCACCGGCCAGGTCCTCTTCGTGGATGGGGGTAGAACGGTGGGGGCTGCTCCCGCCTGAGGGTAGGGAGGCTAGGTCCCCAAGGGGGAACCATGGATTTTTCCCGGCTGGATGGTTTTTTGAAGAGGCAGGTGGCTGAGGGGCTTCTTCCCGGGTATGTGGCCCTGGTGGCCCGGGGGGGAGAGGTGGTCTACCAGGGAGTGGGAGGGTATCTGGATCCGGAAAGGGCTCTTCCCATGCGGGAAGACGCTCTTTTCCGCATCTACTCCATGACCAAGCCCTGGGTTTCCGCCCTAGCCCTCACCTTCGTGGAGGAGGGCAGCCTTTCCCTTCTGGACCCTGTGGAAAAGTACCTGCCGGGGTTCGCCGGGGTCAAGGTGGGGCGGGAAGTGGGGGAGGAGGTGGCCCTCGAGGCCCTTAGGCGGCCCCTCACCGTCTACGACCTCCTGCGCCACACGGCGGGCTTTACCTATGGGGTCTTCTTCCGCTCCCCGGTGAAACGGCTCTACCTGGAGGCGGGGGTGGACCGGTTTGACCTTTCCCGGGAGGAATTTCTTGGGCGCCTGACCGCTTTGCCCCTGCGCTTTCAGCCGGGAGAGGCCTTTGAGTACGGGCTTTCCACCGATGTGCTTGGACATCTTTTGGAGGTGCTTTCGGGGAGAAGCCTGGCGGAGCTCTTGGAGGAACGGGTGTTCGCCCCCTTGGGGATGCGGAACTCGGGCTTTCTGGCCAGGGATCCCACCCGTTTGGCAAGGCCCTTCCCCCAGGACCCGGAAACGGGCAGGTCCATCCGCCTGATCCCCGTGGAGGCGGAGCCCCCCCGGTATGCGGGGGGCCTGGGCGGGGTGAGCACGGCCTGGGACTACCTGCGGTTCCTGGAGGCCCTGCGCACGGGCCGGGGTGTGTTGCACCCGAGCCTGTGCCGCCTCATGACCCACGACCACCTGGGTCCCCTTTACGAAGCCGGGTTGCGGCGGGGCTTGGAGTACACCCCAGGTCCGGGTTACGGCTTTGGCCTGGGGGTGGCGGTGCGTTTGGGCCATGGGGGTCTGGCTCCGGGAAGCCCCGGCGACTTCTACTGGTGGGGGTTTGCCGGCACGTATTTCCTGGTGGATCCCCCCCTGGAACTGAGCGCCTTGCTTTTCACCCAGGCCCCCAATCTCCTTTCCGTGCTGGAGCCGGAAAAGGCTCTTCACTCCCGGCTTGGGCAGCGGCTTGGCCTGGCCTTCCGCACCCTGGTTTACGGGGCCCTTTCCTGAAGGGCCTCTACCCCAATGGCCTGGGCCAGCTCCTCGGGAAGGCGCAATACCTCCCCTGCCATTTCGATGCCCACCCCGTCACCTTTCTCCACCACCCTAAGGACCTTTCCAGGAACCAGGCCCAGCTTGGCCAGGAGGTTGAGGGTGCCCCGGTCCTGGGCCAGGGCCCGCACCACCCGGGCCTTCCCCAAGGGGGCCTGGGAGAGGGGGAGGGCTGGGGCTTCCGGCAGGGCCAGGTCCTTGGTGGGGATGGGGTCCCCGTGGGGGTCAAAGGGAGGGTGGCCTAACAACTCGGCGATCCTTTCCTCAAAGGCCTCGCTGATCACGTGCTCTAGCCGTTCCGCCTCCTGGTGGACCTCTTCCCAACCGTAGCCGAGGGCCTGGTGCAGGTAGGCCTCGAGGAGCCGGTGGTGCCTTAGGACCTCCAGGGCGATCCGCCGCCCGGCCTCGGTGAGCCGGGCCCCCTGGTAGGGGGCATGCTCCACCAGGCCCAAGGCGGTGAGCTTCTTGAGCATCTCCGTCACCGAGGGGGGTTTAACCCCCAAGCGCTCGGCAAGCGCCTGGGTGGGCACCGGGCCTTGCCGCTCCGCCTCCAGGAGGAAAAGCTGCTTAAGGTAGTCCTCCTGGGCCTCGGACAGGGGAGGGCGCGCCATCCCCCTCAAGGTAGCATGAAACCCTAGGGGTTAAAGAAGCTTCTTGGCCCAGGGGGGAGGCCCTAGGCCCAGGAGGCCTTTAAGCCCCAGGGCTGCCTCCACGCCCTGGGTGCCGTAGTTGTTGTTGAAGATGACGAAAACCGTCTCGGCCTTCTCCGCAAGGGTCAGGGTAGCCTGGGCCAGGTCCTGAAGCTCCTCTTCCGAGTAACGCCAGTTGAAGCGCTCGTAGGGCTTCTGGTGCGGGCCTTTCCAGGACTCTGCGTTTCTTCCGTGGCATCGGAGCACCGCCACGGGGTGGGTGGGTTCCAGGACCCGGGGTGGGGCCTCGGGATGGAGTGGGGCATCCACGCTCACGTGGATATCCCCGCCCTCCTAAAGGGGGCGGGGGCCTCCTTTTTGCGTTGGGCTACGTTTACCTAAGGGATACCGCAGGAAAATGAAAAAATGGAAGCCTTTTGGCCTCGGCCTAAGTTAGTGGTGAGCGCTTGCTTAGGTTTTGCTGCGGTGCGCTACTCAGGGCAACTTATACCCGACCGCTTCGTGGCCACTTTACGGGATTATGTGGACTTTGTTCCCATCTGTCCGGAGGTGGAAATCGGTCTTGGGGTGCCTAGGCCCCCGGTGCGGCTGGTGCGGGATGACGGGAGGGTGCGGATGGTCCAACCCCTGACGGGGGAGGACTTAACGGAACGGATGGCGGCTTTCAGCCAGGAGTTTCTTGCCTCCTTAGGCCAAGTGGCGGGCTTTATCCTGAAAAACCGTTCCCCCTCCTGTGCCCTTAAGGATGCGAAGGTCCATGCCCACCCCGATCAGGGCGGGGTGGTAGCGAGGGGCCCCGGGCTTTTCGCCTGTGCGGTAGAGGCGGCCTTCCCTCTTGTACCCAAGGAGGACGAGGGCCGTCTTACCCATGCTCGCATTCGAAGCCACTTCCTCATGCGTATCTTCGCCCTGGCACGGATCCGGCGCCTCGAGGATCTCCCTAGCCTCATGGCTTTTCACGCTCGGTATAAACTCCTTCTCCACGCTCACCAGCAAGCGGGAACCAAGGCCTTGGGAAGGCTTTTGGCAGGGGCCAGAGGGAGGCCTTTCTTAGAGGTGCGCCAGGCCTATGAGGAGGGGTTTTTGCGGGTTACGCAGCTTCCTTTCCGTCTCCCGGCCATGGCCGATGCCCTCCTTCATGCCTTTGGGTACTTCAAAAAGGCCCTTTCTCCCAAGGAGAAGGCCCATTTCCAGGACCTTCTAGTGGACTTTCGGGAACAAAGGGTGCCCCTCGAGGCCCCTTTGGCCCTCCTTCGTTCCTGGGCCTTGCGGTTTGGGGCAGGCTATTTGGAAGCTCAAGCCCTTTTTGAGCCCTATCCCCGGGGCCTTATGGACCTTACGTTTTAGGTTCTATCCGCCCTTGGGCTTCTTGGGGGTTCTTGGCCCCTATGGCGAACAGGGCGATGCGCATCTCCGAAAGATAGTCTTTCAGGTAATTCTGGACAGCTTCCGGCCCCTCGAGGGCTGGCTTTAGGAGGGGCCTTGCCGCCGACACGAGGTTGGCTCCTAGGGCCAGGGCCTTCACGGCGTCCGTCCCGATATACACCCCGCCGGAGGCCACGAGGGGAATGTGGGGCAGGACTTCCCGTACTTCCTGGATGGCTTGGGCGGTGGGAATGCCTATCTCGCAAAGCTCGGGGTGGCGCACCTCTCCATAGCGAACCCACTCCTCTACCCGGGCCCAACTGGTCCCTCCGGCTCCGGCCACATCTATGGCTGCCAAGGGTAGGTCCTTTAACGCCAGGGCCGCTTCGCGGCCCAAGCCATGGCCCACCTCCTTTACCATCACCGGAAAAGGCAGGGGGAGAAGCGTCTCCAGGATCCTAAGCAGACCAAAGAAGTCCGTATCCCCCTTTTGCACCGCTTCCTGGAGTGGGTTGATGTGGAGGGCCAGGGCATCCGCTTCCAAAAGCTCCACTAGCCGGATCAGGGCATCTCGGCGATACCGCGTTAGCTGAACCAAGCCCAGGTTAGCAATCAGAAGGATTTTGGGGGCTACCTGGCGCACTTTAAAACTCTTAAGCGTTTCTGGGCGTTCCAGAACCAGCCGGCCTGAGCCTAGCATCATCCCTATTCCTAGACTCTCGGCAGCCTCTGCCAGGGCATGGTTGATTCTCTGGCCCAGGGCTTCCCCTCCGGTCATGGCTCCTATGAGAAAGGGCGCTTTGAGGGTTTTGCCCAGAAAGGGGGTGCTGAGGTCCACTTGAGAAAGGCTCAGGCCTGCGAGGGCCTGGTAGCGCAGGCGGTAGCCTTCCAGGCCCGTACTAACCCGTTGGTAGGCCACCTGGCCTTCCAAGCAGGCCTCGAGGTGCTTCCGCTTCCTCTCTATCGCGTTCAAGAGGTCACCTCCAATAAGGCCTTGGGGGCTTTTTCCAACCCTAGGTCGTGGGCGATGAGCCGGGCCGTTATCTTGGCGGACATCATTACGCTAGGAAGCCCTGCTCCTGGCTGGTAGCTTTGCCCCACCAAGTAGAGCCCCTTTACGTCCTCAGAGCGGTTGTGGGGGCGGAAACTGGCCGTCTGCCATAGGATGGGTTCAGGGCCGAAGCCGTTTCCTAGGTGGCTATTTAGAGTCCATTGGAAGTAGTCTGGAGTGATGAAATGGGTGCAAACCAGGCGCTCCATGAGTCCGGGAAGATAGCCGGCTTCATCCAGGTACCGTAGAGCCTTTTCCATGTAGCGTGGCCCCAGAGTCTGCCAGTCTAGGCCGCTTCCGTTATGAGGCACGGGCACCAGGGTGTAAGCGGCGTGGTGGCCTTCTGGGGCTAGGCTGGGGTCGGTGAGGGTGGGGAGATGCAGATAGTGAGCGAAGTCCTCGGGTAGAGTTTTCCGTTGGAAAATGTCCTGGAGCAGACCCTCGTAGCGTTCGGAAAAGAGCACGTTGTGATGGCGTAGGTTCCTCCCCTCGTCCCCCTGGGCCCGGAAGCCAAAATAGCCCACGAAGAGGCTCATGGAAAGGCGGGTGCGCTTGAGCCGAAGGTCCGAGTGCCAACGCCGGTCCTCGGGGGAGAGCAACTCGCCATAAGTGTGGATGTAGTCGGCGTTGGAGACCACCACGTCGGCTGGGATCTTTTCCCCATCCTCCAAGACCACCCCCTTTACCCTTCGGTTGTGTGTGAGGATGCGGCGTACGGGAGCGTTATAACGGATCCTCCCCCCTAGTTCCTCCAGTTTACGCACCAGGCCCTGCACCAAGGCCCCTGTGCCCCCCATGGCGAAGTGCACCCCCCAGTTCCGCTCCACAAAGTGGATCATGACATAGAGGGCGGGCACGGAGAGAGGATTTCCCCCTATGAGCAGGCTTTCAAAGGAGAAGATCCGCTGCATCTTAGGATTTTTGAAATACCTCTTTACAAAAGAGAGAAGAGGAAAGACCGCACCCATTCGCAGGAGATCGGGGGCGACCTTGAGTAGGTCAAGGAGGCTTCCGAAGTGGGTGAAACCCAACTCTAAAAAGCCTCTCTGGAAGATGGCCTTGGCATCTCGTTCAAAGCGCAGATAGCCTTCCAGGTCTTCCGGGGCTAGGCGGCGGATCTCGGCGAGAAGGTATTCTCGGTTATTATTGTAGTCAAAATAGCTGCCGTCGGGAAAATGGATGCGGTAAAAGGGGTCCAAAGGGACCAGCTTCAAGTACCGGGAGGTATGGGTAAGGTTCTCTCCTTCAGGAAAATCAGGGTAGAGCCTGGGATCCCCCGGTTGGGTGGCGAAGAGGTCTTCCAAAAAAATGGGCACAGTGATCACCGTGGGCCCCATGTCAAAGGTGAACCCGTTCTTTCGCAGTACCCGGGCCCGGCCCCCAGGTCCATCCAGCTTCTCCAAGACCAACACCTCAAGGCCCAAGGCCGCTAGGCGGATGGCGACGGAAAGCCCCCCCAGGCCGCTACCGATTACCAGTGCGCGCATGGCAGGAGTTTAACCCTCCCTTTCTGGGAGAGCCTGGGTTTTAGCCTACATTGTGGGCCTGCCTTTCCACTTTTTGCCTGGCAGGAGGGCCCGAAGGTAGATGGGCAAGAGCAAAACCGGGGCCAAAGGGGTAAAGAGGGAGGGCCACCAGGCCTCTCCCAAAGCCACCTGAACCAAAAGCCTTTCCCCTAAGCCCAGAAGCCCCAGGTCTAACCGTCCGAAGAGCCAGGGGAGGGTGTAGAGGGCCAAATGGTAGAAGGCCGAACCCAAGAGGATGGCAGGGTTTTTAAGGTGGATATCCAGGAAGTTCTTGCCAAACCCCTCCACGGCCTCCCGGTAGGTTGGGTACATCCGTGCTCGGAACAAGGCTGTTCCCAAGACCAGACGGTAGGTTGGGGCTTTCCGGGCCAAGGCTACGTCTTCCAGAATCTCACCCTTTACTGCCTCATGCCCTCCCAGGGCGAAATACAGGTCTCGGCGGATGGCTAGTACCTGGCCGTTGGCCACCCGGAGGCGCTGCAGATAGGGATGGGGGAGGAAGGAGAAAAGACCTCCCATCACGAAAGGAACCACAGCTGCGGTAAGCGGGTTTGCCACTTCCTGCCTCGGCAAGGCTGAGAGGAAAGGCCACTTCCTTAAGCCGGCGAGGATTCCCCCTAAGGCACCGTCCTCCCAGGCCACATCTGCGTCGGTGAAGACCAGGATCTCCCCCTTGGCTTCCTTAGCCAGTTGCCAGCAGGCCCAGTTCTTTCCCTTCCAGTTTTTGGGGAGGGGTTTTCCAGGGATCAAGCGGAAGGAGGGATGGTTTTTCCCCCCCACTTCCTCAGCCACCCGGGCGGTTTCGTCCTCTGAGAGATCGTCCAGGACTAAAACCTCGAGAGCCCCCTGCCTTAGGAGGCGGGGTAGGTTTTGCCGGAGGTTTTCCGCCTCGTTTCTCGCTGGGACCAGGAGGGAGACGGAGGCGCCTTGGGGGGTGGGTAGGGGCTTGAGGCGGGGAAAGGAAAGGAGGTTGTAGAGGAGGGCGAGCCAGCGGAGTAGAAGGAAGAGGAGGACACCGAAGAAGAAGTCAAAGGTTAGAGGGAGGTCCATAGCCGCTTCAAAGCCTCCACCCAGGGTTGGACCCTTTCCTCTAGGCTTCGCCTTCCCCTTAGAACCTCCCGGAACCCCTCGGGAATCTGACGGGGATGGGTGTTCCTCAGGATCTGGTCCAGCTGAGTGAGAAGTTCACCCAGCCTTTCCTCTAGGCTCACCTCGGGAGGGAGGGGCTTGCCCATCAGGATAAAGGCCTCGGGCTGCTCAAAGCCCCGCAAGACCACCCGTGTGGCCACGGGAAGGAGGGGTGTTCCGGCTTTCTTTGCTAACCACAGGGCTCCTGGGCGTAAGGGGCCCAAGGGGCCAGGATAGCCCATCCTTCCTTCTGGGAAGACCGCCACCCACTCTCCCCGGTTGAGACGCCTGAGGGCTTCCCGGAGCCGGTTTGCCTCCAAGGCCCCTACCAGGCTGAGGATGGGGAATGATCTTAGGTTTTCCTCTGCTATCAGAAGGCTTGTGGGTTTTCCAGCGAGCTGCCCCAAAAACCACACCAGGTGGCCGTCGTAGAAACTATGGTGGTTCATCACCAAAACTAAGGGATAAGGGGGGAGCTCTCCT